>JAFZFM010000174.1 GCA_017555865.1 Bacteroidaceae bacterium | reverse complement strand
CTGCAAAGGCATCGGTAAAGTTCATCAAGGCAGTAGTGGCACAGCGTAACTACAAGAGCGCCGAGGAGATTGCCCAGATTGAGGAGGCTGTTAACGTGTCTGTTGACATGCACTGTGCAGCAATGCGCGCGGTACGTCCTGGTACAACCGAGGCTGAGATTGTTGCCGTTGTGCAGGCCGAGGCTCAGAAGCATAACTTCGGTCTCTCATTCCCAATCATTGCTACAATCAACGGACAGACACTCCATAACCACGCATACGGTACAGCACCGTTGAAGGACGGCCAGATGCTGTTGCTTGACAGCGGTTGCGAGAACGCCATGCACTATGCCGGTGACCTCACCACAACAATGCCAGTGGGTACACACTTTACCGAGCAGCAGCGCACGGTGTGCAACATCCTGCGTCGCGCACACCTTACAGCTACCGACAACCTGCGTCCCGGCATAGAGTACCGCGAGGTACACAAGCTCGTGCTTACCGAGATTGCAAAGGGTATGATTGATCTTGGCCTCATGAAGGGTGACCCTGTTGAGGCTACAATGGCCGGTGCTACCTGTATGTTCATGCCTCACGGTCTTGGCCACATGATGGGTCTTGATGTACACGATATGGAGAACTTGGGCGAGGTTAACGTCGGCTACGAGGATGGCCGCACAAAGAGCCCGCTGTTCGGCTGGAAGTCATTGCGTCTTGCCAAGGCTCTTGAGCCAGGCTTCGTGTTCACTGTAGAGCCCGGTATCTACTTCATTCCTGACCTCATTGACAAATGGCGTGCCGAGAAGCAGTTCACCGACTTCATCTGCTACGACAAGCTCGATGCATGGAAGACATTCGGCGGTATGCGTGGCGAGGAGGATTGGCTTGTACACGAGAGCGGTGCACGCCGCCTTGGCAAGTACAAACCTATGTCTCCCGAGGAGATTGAGGCAGAGCGCAACAAGTAATTATGGGAGCCGGCAACTAGCCGGCTCTTTTTTTACGCTCTTTCATGGGTTAACTTCTGCATTCAGCCCTTTGTACAAGGCTATTGTGTCTTCAAATAGCCCATGTAAACCAATTTGTAAACATCGATATTTAGGTAAGTACGTTGAATTTAGATAATTTTGTTGCCTATTTATAATAATATAATTATATGGTGGTTGACTTGAAGCGAACCACAAAAATAAGACAGGCAACTTTTGGGCCAGCATATATATAGTTGCTTTTATTGATGTGTTATTTAAATTCCTAAACCCATATTTATGAAACACAATTATTTAAAACACCTGTTCACCTTGCTTTTATTGCTGTGTACGGTGGTTACATCAAAGCAGAAACGACCTTATACGACAATCAAACATTTTGTGTTGACGGATTAGGTTACAGAGTTGTGAGTGCAACAGAAAAAACCGTGGCATCGGCAGGAGTGCTCAATATGGAAAAGCCCTCAGGCAGTATCACAATCCCAGATTATGTTACATATAATGGCTACACATTAACCGTTATAGAAATTGACAACGGCACTTTTTCGCGTTGCACAGAGCTTGTAAGTGTCATCATTGGAAACAATGTTAAAAGAATTGGAATGGATGCTTTTCGCGAATGTACCAAACTTGCAAGCGTAACCATAGGCAATAGTGTTACTACCATTGGAGAAGGTGCATTCCATGAATGTAATTCTCTTACAAGTTTTGTAATTCCCGGTAATGTTGAGATTATTGGTAATAATGCCTTCTACTGTTGCCAAAATCTTAAAAACATTACCATCTCTTATGGTGTTGAAGAAATTCGTGATCAAGCATTTTGCGGCTGCAGTAGCATTGACAACGTAGTCATTCCTTCCAGTGTCACAATTATTAAACACAAAGCGTTCTTTAGTTGCAGTAGCCTTACAAGTATTGATATTCCCGGCAGCGTTGAAACCATTGGAGATGCGGCATTCAAGGATTGTCCATCGCTTAGAACCGTAACCATAGGTGAAGGCGTAAAAAGCATTGGAGGTGAGGCTTTTGCTTCTTGCAGCTCGATTACAAGCGTTGAAATACCCAATAGCGTTACAAGCATTGGAAATTCAGCCTTTAGTGGATGTTCTGCTCTTGAAAGTGTAATCATCGGTAATGGGACGGAAATCATAGGAGATTTTGCTTTCAACAGCTGTATCAGTCTCACAAGCCTGACTATTGGCAACAATGTAAAGAGCATTGGAAACTCGGCATTCAAGTCTTGTACCGGACTTACAAGCATTGAACTCCCCAACTGCGTCACAGAAATTAAGGAAAGTGCGTTCTTTGGATGCTCAAACATTAAAAGCATAACAATCCCTGATGGTGTTACAAGTATTGGAGAGCATACATTCAATGGATGTACCGGACTTACAAGTATAACCTCGCTGATTCCTAAAGAAGGCTTGTTTGCTATAAATCCAAATGCCATTTTAGGCATCGATAAAAACAGTTGCATTCTTTATGTCCCTTATGGTGCAAAGGTCACATACGAAGCAACGGACGGTTGGAAAGAGTTTACAAATATTGTCGAACAGACTGTTGGCGGCACCTGTGGTTCCAATGTAAATTGGACTCTTGCTGATGGCGTGCTCACCATCACCGGTAATGGTGCAATGGATGATTATCATGTTTTGAGAACTCCTGCTCCTTGGGTGGAGTATGCCACTTTAATAACAAAAGTTGTTATTGAAAATGGTGTAACAAGCATTGGAGATTATGCATTCGGTTATTGTTCAAATCTTACAAGCGTTGTAATTCCAAATGGTGTAACAAGCATTGGGCGCGGTGCGTTCTCAATAAGTATTTAGAAGCCATAAACAACCAAAACTATTCAGAAATAACCAAATATAAACCTTTAATTATCAATGT
>JAFZFM010000173.1 GCA_017555865.1 Bacteroidaceae bacterium | reverse complement strand
TGGCATCCTTCTTCTCTACGCGCGAATATATGGGGCTTGTCTCGTTGAAACTGTATCTTTTCTTTGCCTTGTCAATCTTCAGCTCAGAACTGAATGCCTGGCCGTATAGTAGCGGACGTGTTCCGTACTGTTCGCGGCTCAGGTATGTTCCCAACGTAAAGATATCTTCGGGTGAGTTCTGGTCCATAGGTGTGTTTGCCGAAGAGCGTATGACAATCAAAGCATACGATGAGTAGCCCACCATAATGAGCAACAGACAAAGGAATGCCGTGTTGAATGCCCTTAGGCTTATAAGAAACTTCTTGCCGGTTGTGGCAATGCCTTTGCTTATGGCGCCTGTCACATTCTTGCTGTGTATGCACACCATGTAAAGGGCTATAAGTGCAATGATTCCGATGATGACGCTTGCCGTTACGTTGTGGCCATAGAATGGAATGCCTAACAATGCCGTTGCAATGGTGAATGTGAGTGCGATGCTCTTCTGGCTTTTGCCTTTTTCTGTCAGGTAAACACCGTAGATGAGTGTGCAGGTCAGCAGAATGATGTATATGATCAATCCTGTGTTGAAAGGAAGTTCAAGTACGTTGACAAATAAAAGCTCGAACCATCCTCCTATCTTTACGACACCCGGTACAATACCATATAGTACAATTGCTACCAGCACGGCCGATACCGCCAAGGCCAACAATGAACCTTTGAAGCTTGCTTGTGGGTATTTCTTGTAATAGACAACCAGCACTATTGCAGGAATACACAGCAGGTTAAGAAGGTGTACACCAATGGAGAGGCCTACAAGGTAGGCGATAAGTACCAACCAACGGTCGCTATGTGGTGTATCGGCATTCTCTTCCCATTTGAGGATAAGCCAGAATACCACTGCTGTAAAGAGTGAAGAGTAACCGTAAACCTCACCTTCGACGGCACTGAACCAATAGGTGTCGCTCCATGTGTATGCCAAAGCACCCACAACTCCCGAAGCAAGGATGGTTATCATCTGTGCCTTTGTCATTGCCTGTTCTTTGCCTACGATGAGTTTGCGTGCAAGGTGTGTGATGCTCCAGAAAAGGAACAGTATGCCGAGTGCGCTGAGTATGGCCGACATGATATTCACCATCAAGGCAACCTTTTCAGGTCCTGCAAACATCGAGAACACGTTTGCTGTAATCATGAAGAATGGCGCACCGGGGGGGTGTCCCACTTCCAGCTTGTTTCCTGACAATATGAACTCCGGACAATCCCAGAAACTTGCAGTAGGTTCAACTGTCATACAGTATGTTACCGCTGCAATCAGGAATGTCACCCAACCGAGTGTGTTGTTTAGAATTTTGAATTGTTTCATTATATCGAACGATTTTTATTTGCGTCAGTGCTTGGGAAACGCCATGCAGTATCCCCAAAATCATGCAAATTTACCTAATATATAGGACAGAACAAAATATTGCCCGACAAAATGGAACTATGTTAAGATTTATTATAGGAATAGAGCTTATAAAGGATCTATATCGTAATACATTGAGACGGAACGGTAGCGTGACATTTGGCAATAGGCTTGCTGTATGTTCTGCAGAACTTCGTTTATCTTGTATTGCGACAATCCGTTTTCCACTTTCAATACAATCTTGCGGATATACAACTGCTTTATCCTTGCAACAGGCGGAAGGTCAGGCCCAAGAATGCGGTTGTCGAATATCTCACGCATACGTTTGGCTATAATATCCGAGAACTCTTCGAGGACGTGTACATCGCGATGTTTCATGTATATGTAAACAAGTCGGTAAAAAGGAGGATAATGGAACAGCATACGCTCACTCAGCTGTTGGTTGTAGAATGCCGTGTAGTCGTTCTTTACAATCTGCGGAATGACGGCTGCATCGCTCATCTTTGTCTGCAGATATACTGTTCCTTGTCCATTTTTTCTTCCGGCACGTCCTGCAACCTGCGCCATAAGCTGGAAGGCACGCTCGGTTGCTCTGAAATCGGGGTAGTTGAGCAACGTGTCGGCGTTAATTATACCTACTACTGCTACATTGTCGAAATCGAGTCCTTTCGATACCATTTGTGTGCCTATGAGAATATCGGTCTTTCCTTGCTGGAAATCCTCGATAATGTTTTCGTATGCGGTTCGTGTACGCGTGGTATCCAGGTCCATACGTTCAATGCGTGCCTCGGGGAATAGATTCTGCAAGTCATCCTCTATCTTTTCCGTACCATAACCGAGTGTCAGGAAATTCCTCTCTTCGCAGTTGGGGCAATGGACAGGTGCCGGTGTCGTGTATCCGCAATAGTGGCATACGAGTTTGTTGCTGTTCTTGTGTAGGGTAAGGCTCACATCGCAGTGCTTGCAACGCGGAACCCATCCACAGTTCTTACACTCCATCTGTGGTGAATAACCGCGTCTGTTTTGGAACAGTATAATCTGCTTTTTCTCTTTCAGAGCATTGCTCATGGCTTCGACCAAAGGGTCGGAAAAAGCACCTACGGTCATCTTCTTTCGGCTGTACTCTGCCATGTCGATGACC
>JAFZFM010000172.1 GCA_017555865.1 Bacteroidaceae bacterium | reverse complement strand
GTGGTGGTGCAGGCGGTTCATTTGCAGGAGCGGCGTTGGCTGTCGGTGCAGATGTCTACATTACCGGCGAGGCACGTTATCACGATCTCTTCAATTACAATCACAAGATGTTGGTGGCTGTGATAGGGCATTATGAGAGTGAGCAGTATACTATGGATATTTTCAAGGAGATTATAGCTGAAAAGTACCCTGCAGTTGAAATCAAAAAGACAACAGTGAATACAAATCCTGTAAATTATTTGTAGGACAGGATTACGGAATTTGATAGATAAATTATTAACCTTATAAATATAAAAGAAAATGGCAAAGAAAGATCCTTCTGAATACACAGTGGAAGAGAAATTGAAGACCCTTTACGAACTTCAGACAATCCTTTCACAGATTGATAAGATAAAGATTCTTCGTGGTGAACTTCCTCTCGAGGTTAAGGACCTTGAGGATGAGATTGTTGGTCTTGGTACACGTATCGAGAATATCAACAACGATATCAAGTCTATTCACGAGAATACTGTTGCTTTCCGCGAGGAGTTGGAGCAGGCAAAGCGTAACATCGAGAAATATACCGAGGATCAGAACAACGTTCGCAACAACCGCGAGTTCGACCTTTTGAACAAGGAAATCGAGTATAACAAACTTGTTATTGAGCACGATGAGAAGAAAATCAACGACGCTAAAAGGCAGGAGCAGCAGAAGAACGAGGAGCTTGAGAAGTCTACTGCAATTCTTGAGGAGCGCAAGAAGGATCTTGAGATGAAGAAGTCGGAACTTGATGATATTGTTGCCGAAACTAAGGCCGAGGAGGAGAAACTGCGTGAGCAGGCACGTAATCTTGAGCTTAACATTGAGCCACGTCTCCTTGCTTCGTTCAAGCGTATCCGCAAGAGCTCTCGTAATGGTCTTGGTATCGTTTACGTTGAACGCGATGCTTGCGCCGGTTGTTTCAGCAAGATTCCACCACAGCGTCAGATGGATATCCGTATGAGAAAGAAAATCATTGTATGTGAGAACTGTGGCCGTATCATGATTGACCCTGAACTTGCAGGTGTTCAGCAGGATAAGCCGGTAGAGGCTGCCGCACCAAAGCGTCGTGGTATCCGCCGTGCAACAAAGGCTGAGTAATTCATTCAATTGAAATTATACAATAAAAAACGGAATACATATGTGTTCCGTTTTTTATTGTATAATCAAACAACTTTTGCAGGTGAGCCCAAACAACTGCTGCTGATATCCGAAAATAAAAAAAGTCTTGCGTTTGCAAGACTTTGGGGTGGCTGATGGGATTCGAACCCACGACATTCAGAACCACAATCTGACGCTCTAACCAGCTGAACTACAGCCACCATGTTGCTCTCTGTTTTTGAAAGCGTTGCAAAGGTATAAATATTTTTTATACTATCCAAGAAAATGCGGTGTTATTTTATTAAAAAAGTATAACTTTTCTTTATAGAGATGTTTAATACTTTAAAATTCACTTGTTTTTACTAATTTTGCAATAAAATAAACTCTAAAGAAATATGAGACGAATACTACTTGTTTTTATATCTATACTGTTTGCCGGTGCCGTTTTTGCCCAAAGTTCAAAGGATGTCATTGTAATGCCCGAATTTCCCGGTGGACGCGAAGCTATGCAGGAGTTCCTGCTGTCGGAGATGAGATATCCATACGAGGCGCAGATGAATGATGAAATTGGCGAAGTGCTTATCGGATTCTCTGTTGGTATTGATGGTACTATTGGCGGAGTGAGAGTACTGCGTTCTGTAAGCGAGTCTCTTGACAAGGAGGCTGTACGTGTCGTAAAGAGTATGCCCAAATGGAAGCCCGGTACACGTAACGGCAAGGCTGTAAGAGCAGAACTTTCAATTCCCATAAACTTTGCCATTGTAAAGGATATACTTGAAGGTGACAACATTGACACCGACGAAAAGAGCCTGCGCAAGTTGGAGGAGAAGCGTAGAAAAGCTGAAGAAAAGAGAAAAAGAAAGCTGGAAAAGGAGAGAAAAAAGCAGGAGAAAAAGAACAAGAAGAAACAGGCTGCGTGAAATTCCATATTTTCAATCCCGAAAATGATTTAGCCCTTGCCGATGGTAACGCAAATTACTTTGCACCATCGGCTGCTATGTCTATTGCACATGACCTTGCCACATTGCCTCTGTGGTTTGCGGCTCCCGAGGATACAGTTATGCTGCCATCATTGGAACATACTGTATACCGTAACTCCATGGCAGAACATTTTGATATCCCGAGTGCATATAGTTGTGCATTTCAGAACGATATTACAGAGGTTGCACCTTGGGGATGGAGCAGACAAATACAACGTCGTTTGCAAGTAATGGGCTTTGACGAGTGGCTGTTGCCAGGGAATGAAACTGTTGACCGCATACGTGAGATGTCGAACCGTCGCACAGCAATTACCATTCTTGAAAAACTGTCGCAACGTGGTGTTGATACGCCACCTATGCCATGCTATTTTACAAAGCCCGAAGATGTAGCCAATTTCATAAACAGCAGAGATAGATGTGTGGTAAAGGCGCCCTGGTCGGGTAGCGGAAAGGGAATTGCATGGGGTATCGGCAGGGTAGAGCCACCTATGGAGAATTTCTACACAGGAATCATACGTCGCCAGGGAGGTGTCGTATGTGAACATTTCCTTGAAAAGGAAGTTGAGTTTGCAATGGAATTCCGTGCCGGTGCAAACGGTGTTTCTTTTGCCGGATATTCACTGTTTACATCCTTTAAAGGTGTGTACAGCGGAAACATTCTTGCGACCGACAGTGATATTGAAGATTTTATCGGCAGTTATATTCCAAAAGAACAGTTGCACAATGTGCGCCGTGAACTTTGCGAAATCCTGACCACGCTTTTTATACCGGTTGGATATACAGGCTTCATGGGAATTGATATGATGATATACAACGTCAATGGGAAACATCGTCTTAACCCATGCATGGAACTGAACCTGCGCATGAATATGGGAATGGTCGCACGTCGCATATTCGACACCCGTATTGCACCATCGGCAAAGGGGGTATACAAAGTGATGTTCTTCAAGAATAAAGGTGAAGCTTTGGAGATGCATGATGATTATAATGCACGTTATGGATTGCGTATTGTAGACGACTGGATTGAGAACGGATATATCAATTTTAACCCTGTTACGCCCGATACACGTTACGTTGCATTTGCAATCATTGGAGATGACGCCCAAAATGTAGGTTCACTTTATTTCAACAGGCAGGAATAGACCGGTGTAAAAAAAACGTCTCTTCTTGCTTGTATTATAACAAAAAACAGTATTTTTGCAAACAACAAGGAGCCTTTATGTACCATAAATGCGTTACAGAAGGTGAAAAGGGAATCCGGTGAGAAACCGGAACAATACCAGTTGCTGTAAGTTCCACTCCCTCGGAAGTTTGAATTTCGCACTCTTTGCCACTGATTGGATTAGAAATCGGGAAGGCGCGATAAATGGAACGAGTCAGAAAACCTGCCTTGTGAATTGATGGATTGCAACCTGCTGGGCTTACGGGTTGAAACCGACACTGTTATAGAAAACCTTTTTAATTGCGGAAAACAGGCAATGTGGTTCATTGCCGTATCATTTTTTTTATTGCACAGCACCGGCAATGATGAAAATCTGTCTGTTTTGCAACTTGAGACAGCTATTCGTGTCAATTGAATTGTATAACACTAAATGTAAAAGGCTAAAAGCATAAGTGCCCGATTATACTTTTAGCCATAAAACCGGATTATGAAAAAGTTGCTTCTTGTTATATCTGTCATTTTGGGTTGCATATCTTTTGTGGCTTGTAATAATGATGACGAATTTGGTAAAGGTGAGAGATTCGATAAATCAGCGTCAAAGAATGGTCTTTTTATCTGCAACGAGGGAAACTTCCAGTACGGCAATGCAACACTATCATATTATGACCCCGAAAGCAAGGAGGTTGAAAATGAAATCTTTTACCGCGCAAATGCCATGAAACTTGGCGATGTGGTGCAATCGATGACCGTTCGTGATAAAACAGGATGGGTAGTAGTCAACAATTCACATGTGGTGTTCGCCATAGACATGAACACATTCGTGGAGATTGGACGAATAACCGGTGTTACATCTCCATATCAAATTCACTTTGTTTCCGAAGAGAAGGCATATATCACTCAGCTGTGGAGCAATCGCATTGCAATTGTGAATCCCAAACGTTTTGAAGTGACAGGGTACATAACATGTCCAGGTATGGAAACAGGAACGGGGTCTACAGAACAAATGGTACAATATGGAAAATATGTATATGTAAACTGCAGGTCCTACCAGAACTGTATTGTCAGGATTGATACGACAACCGATAGAATTGTTGATGAATTGACAGTAGGAGTCCAACCTACATCTTTGGTGCTGGATTGCAACAATAAACTATGGACTGTAACAGATGGTGGTTATGAAGGCTCGCCCTATGGTTACGAAGTACCAACTCTCTACAGAATAGATGCCGAAAGTCTCACTATTGAAAAGGAGTTTAAATTCAACTTGGGAGATTACCCATCTAAATTGCAGTTGAACGGAACAAAAGATAGGCTCTACTGGATAAACAACGATATATGGCAGATGGACGTTACGGCAGAAAATGTTCCTGCACAACCATTTCTGCCATGTGGTTATGCAAGATACTATGGCCTGACAGTCTCTCCACACAATGGTGATGTGTATGTTTCCGACGCTGTTGACTATATGCAGCAGGGTGTTGTATACCGATACTCGAAAGAAGGAAAACTTGTTGACCAATTTTATGCAGGTGTAATCCCTGGTGCCTTTTGTTGGAAATAATATATTGTAGAGATGAAATACTTTTTGCTGTTTATTCTTCTTTGCCCACACTCATTGTTGATGTCACAGGAATATATCGGTGATTCCTGCGATATCGGCAGGGAATATATCATCCCCGAAGTTACCGTACTGAGCAAGCGTACTATAAACGAGATTGGTATACAGCAGACAAAGTTCGACTCCACAGCACTGAAGGAAAACATTGCGTTGTCAATGGCCGATATCCTTGCGTTCAACTCATCGGTATTTGTAAAGAACTATGGCAGGGCAACACTATCTACCGTTGCATTCCGCGGTACATCACCCTCGCATACCCAGGTGACGTGGAATGGTATGAGAATCAACAATCCAATGCTTGGTATGACCGATTTTTCTACAATACCGTCGTATTTCATTGACGATGCATCGCTTTTGCATGGAACATCATCGGTAAATGATACCGGTGGAGGTCTTGGCGGTTCCGTAAAGTTGTCGACACGCCCTGCAAAGGAGGATGGATTTGGCTTGCAGTATGTGCAGGGAATAGGTTCATTCTATACTTTTGATGAATTTCTGCGCCTTACATACGGCAATGAACATTGGCAACTCTCGACACGTGCAGTGATGTCATCATCACCAAACGAATACAAATACCGCAACAGGGACAAGAAACAGAATGTCTACGACGAAAACATGAACATAGTATCCCAATATTACCCTGTGGAACGTAACCGCAGCGGCGCTTTCAGGGATTTGCACTTGTTGCAGGAGGCATATTACAATACCGCTAATGGTGACCGGTTTGGCTTTAATATCTGGTATATAAACTCGAACAGGGAATTGGCTATGCTCACTGTCGATCATGGCGATGAGAGCGATTTCGACAACAGACAACGCGAAGAAACACTACGTAGTGTGTTGTCGTGGGACCGTTGGCGCGATAATCTTAAGATTGCTGTAAAAGGTGGCTATATCCACTCCTTTGTTGCATACGATTATAAACGTGAGATAGGAAATGGGGTAATGGCACACATGACCCGTTCACGCAGCAAAGTCAATACTTTTTATGGCCAGTTCGACGGAGAGTATTACCTTGGTGACAAGTGGCTGTTCACTGCAAACTTGTCGGCTCATCAGCATGTTGTAGAAAGCAAGGACAAGAATATTCTGGAACAGAATGGCGACAAGGCTGTTGTCGGTTACCGCAAAGGGCGTGTAGAACTGTCGGGTTCGGTATCGGCAAAATGGCGTCCTGTAGAGTTGTTCGGTATGTCGCTTGTCCTGCGCGAAGAGATGTTCGGCACCTCATGGACTCCAATAATCCCGGCTCTGTTTGTCGATGCAGTGGTGTCGGAACGTGGTAACATCATTTTCAAGGCCTCTGTTTCGCGTAACTTCCGTTATCCCACACTCAACGACCTCTATTTTCTCCCGGGCGGTAACCCCAACCTTAAAAAGGAGAGTGGCTGGACATATGATGCAGGATTCTCATTTGGAGTGGCAAAAGATAGGGTATTCTCATTTACAGGTTCGGCAAACTGGTTCGAGTCGCGTATAAAGGACTGGATAATCTGGTTGCCGACAACAAAAGGATTCTTCTCTCCCGACAATATCAACGATGTGCATGCCTATGGCATTGAAGCGCAGGGCAACCTTTCGGTGGTGTTGCCTTATGATTTGCGTTTGGGAGTAAACGGTAACTTCTCATGGACTCCATCAATAAACGTTGGAGAACCACGTACACCTGCCGACAAGTCTGTAGGAAAGCAATTGCCTTACATTCCGGAATATTCATCGTCACTTACAGGGCAACTCTCATGGAAAAGCTGGTCGTTCCTGTACAAGTGGTGTTATTACAGCGAACGCTTTACAATGTCTAGTAATGACATCTCGTTGACCGGTCGCCTGACACCTTATTTCATGAGTAATGTCACTGTTGAAAAAAGAATTGCATTGAAGTGGAGCGACATTTCATTGAAAGGCTCCGTGAATAATCTGTTTGACGAAGAGTACCTTTCGGTACTGTCGCGTCCTATGCCGGGTATAAATTTTGAGTTTTTTATAGGTATTACACCAAAATTCAAAAAGAGATAACAGCCTTATAAATATAGTAAACTCCTCACCTTGTTCATTGACATTGGTGAGGAGCTGTTTCATTTCCAGCAAAAGGCTCCGGGAATGACACCTACATAGAAACTGTCGATAGGTTCCCTGTTCTTGGAATAGCGATAGACCATACCTTGCTGTACATAGTCAATTGCATCTGCAATATATACATCTCCTGTACGAGGGCATACTGTCAAGCCATAGTAGAGTGTTCCGTTATATGGAAGAAATGGCCTTACCGGCACACGCTCAGCTGTGACATCCATCTCCCACACATCATCATTCAGCCAATATATTTTGTCCTTTGTCCCATTCAGCTGCACTTCGGAAGGCCAATCACCGAAATTGAACCTGAACTGTTTCTCTATTGTAAATGTCTCGGTGTCTATGCGGTAGAGTGATGGTGCTTCGTGCCCATAGGGGGAACCTTCGTAACCGCCATCGGTAACGGTCCATAGCTTATTGTTGCAGTCCATCACAAGAGAGGTGGGCTGAATGCCGACAATAAGTTCGTCAACAACTTTATCGGTTTCGGTATCAATTTTCAATATACGGTTCTGGTACGACCAGCAATTGACATATACATATTTGCCATACTGTACCATCTGCTCGGTAGAGCCACTTTCCATTGTCATATCAGGCACATCGATATAACCCGTAATCTCATACAGTTTTGGATTGACGATAAAGATACGGTTGTCCCAGATTTGCGTAATGTAGGCCTTTTCATCCGACAGGAAATGAATGTAGCGGGGTGAAGTAAGGTTTGTTATACGTCCCACCTCTTTAAAGGTGTTTATATCTATTGCAAAAACCACATGGGAGTTATTCACTACCACCCAACCAATACCGTTGCGGATAATCATTGACTGTGCAACATCGCCAAGTTTCATGGCATTTGCACGGTAGAAAACCTCATTCTCTATCTTTTTGCTTTCTGGGTCATAATAGGAGAGTGTAGCATTTCCATACTGGAAGTTACCCTCGTTACAGATGAAAAGCCCCTCGCCCGAAACAGTAGTATCGAACTCTTCCTCCATGCCATAGTCCCATTCCATACATGAAACAGGGAACAGGATAAGGCATAGAAGCATATATCTGACCAATTTTGTCATATTACTTTTTCATATTATAGTCATAGAAACCAAAGACTTCGGTTGAAATCTCTCCAAGCCAGCCACTTTTGGCATTGACACCAACTTGAACCTTGACAAAGTCTATGAAACCCAAATGAACGGGTCTGCCTTCAAAATCTATGGCATTCGATATCTTGAAATGATTGGCATTGGCTTCAGCAGCGGAATTGTCTTTGTCGGTAAGGCGATCCGTTGGGCTGAAATTATCGGCATAGCCCCAATCGTACTCTCCATTTACCCAATAGGTCCCATTGCCAGATACATCATAGTTACGCGCTTGTAGACATGTTCCTGTAAGCGTATAACTCTCGGACTCTATCCATAGCGGATAGTAGTATTCCTGACGATGGAACTGTTTTAGATAGTCAATCTCTCCACTGTTACCCATATTGTCGGTCCACTGCACCGGCATGCCGGCACCGTTGGGACGGTAGTAAGTGACGGCATAGTTTTGTATGGTTCCGGCCTTACCTGTTTCCGAGCCTGCCAGTTCGTACCAGGTATCGTCGGGGTTGCCATTGCCATTTTCGTCCTGCATAACCCAAACAATACCAGGTTCTGATGAGCCGCTGAACGAGTTGCCAAGAATACCTATGTCGTAATCACCTGAGTTGTCTATACTATGGTCGAAGCCAACTACAATATAGCCTCCGAAGCCCCCGAGTGATACCCATATAGGATTTGGATTGCCATTGCTGTCTATCTCCGACATTCTTGCCTCGGCATAGGCTATTGCTGTCTCTGGCGTCGTTTGTGTACCGTCAAAACCACCTGTCTTTGTCTCGTTAATAAATTGACCAGGAGCCGGGATGTATTCATAAACCTTGTTCCAATCGGCTTTTGACGCAACACCTCTTGCACGGTAGAACACTCCGGCATTGTATACCGTAACTACAAAGTCGCGTGAGAGTGTGATTAGCTCACCATCCTTTTCGGTTGTAGCCGTTGCTGTAATATTATATTCGCCGGCTGACGCGGCTGTAAAAACAAAATGGGATTCGCTTCCCTTGGCTACGCACTCTCCGGCGATTTGCCAAGTGTATGTTATTCCCTCATCTTTGCTGTATGTCGTTGGAGTAATAAGCAACTTGCGTCCCACAACGGTATGGTATGCATTACGACCAAACTCCCAGATGAATGGCATGTCATTGGCATTCACAACTTCAATACATATAGAATCGCTGTGTGCGCCGTCTTCGTTACTGGCTGTAGCGGTAACCGTGTATTGACCTACATTGTCTGCAACAAAGCAATATGTGGACTGCTCACTTACAGTTTTGCCATTCACGTTCCACACAAGTGTTGTGGCAAGCGAGGTCTCACGTACAGAAGCAACAAAATTCAACTTGGTTCCAACTGCTACAGTCTGGTGTTTGTTACCCACAATGGAGGTGGTAGGAATCTCAAGTTCCACAACGTCAACGCGAATTTCTTCCTCGTCAACGCCTTCGTCTGTGAATACGGAAAGTGCAATGAAGTATTCACCAATTTCTTCCCGCATGAAAACCAGTGAGGGAGAGGTGCCAATAATCTCTCCTTTCATAGTCCAACGATAGGTGGCACCATCGGCCGATTCATACGAAGGGGAAATGGTTATCTCGCGCCCTTGCTTTACGGTGTATATACCTGTTTCACTATCAAGAATAATATTTGGTGGCAAGGCCATTACAATCTTCTCGTCTATGTTACATGACAGGAATAGTGCTGTGACCGCACATAAAATCAAAAAAAATGAAACTCGCTGCATTGTGAATTATTTAAAAACTCGTTTGTTCCCGAAGCGGACTGCAATATCATCATAGGCAAAGTAACCGGGAATTGTAAAGCCATAGCGACCGCCCATCTCATCGGAGTAAAGGAAATTGAACCTTACTTTGGCGACTTCACCAAGCACTGAGAGATCCCATTTCTGCCAATCCTCGACTACGTCAAAACCC
>JAFZFM010000171.1 GCA_017555865.1 Bacteroidaceae bacterium | reverse complement strand
TGAGGGTGACCCAAAAGTAAATGGGTTGCCCTCTTTTGTCATGAGGTTGAATAAAAAGAGCTATTTTTAGGCGTGCGAAGACTGAAAAAGCGCAGTTTACTAAGCGTAAATGAGCATTTTGAAGGCGAGCACAACAACAAAAGAGCCTTTTTAGTCATCCTCTTTTTTATGCAAACAAAACAGTCGTAAGTCATGCCGCCATTTGTACTTACCTGCTTATTACTATTGTCAGAAACGATATGAAACTCGAAAGAAGCACATACGAAGTCTTGCATATTTTAAGCATTTCGCTGACTGACAAAACGCATTTGAAAGATCTCTGTAACTAACTATATTTCAATATGACAAAGACACAATTTTGGCAACAATAGACCTCATAGCAACTTCTCCATTTGCCGAAAACATTAAACAATACTTAAAGGCATACCTTGATTATGAAGCATAAAGAATTACAGTTTAAAACGGTTAAGCCGATTCTGCGTTCAACACTGGAGCATCTTATGACAATAGAGGAATTTGCTCCTTTTCATTTTTGAATGACTAATTCTTGAAATCCACTATTGCTTGAGCTTCTAAACTACTACACATAATAATCCCCAGGACTACCTAATTATACAGGCGGTTCTGGGGGATTCTATTTTTATACAAGAACTATTTAACCGTTATTTGTTGATACAAACTTTTTGAGGTCGTAATACATTAAAATAGTTTCATCTCCCTCATCAGGGGTTACGAGAACTTTAAATCCATATTTTTCTTAGAAACTAGCTTTGTCAGCTAGCGCATCAACGGTAATGTAACGACAACCGGTTTTGTTGTTGTTTGTAAACCAATGTTTCAAGAAATCTACAATTCGTGGTCCCCAACCTTGACCTTGATATTCTTTAGAAACGGCTAAGCGACCAATCTTGACGGCCGGTTGTGTCTTGCGACGTTTGATATTGGGTATTTCTCTTGACAAACGATTCCAAGCTGCGTTATCCGTAATTTCACGTTCAATCTTATCGTTAAGCAAACTGAAATAAGCAATCGTTTGCTCCTTATCCTCATCTTCAATTATATAAGTAACAGCAAGTAGTTCATTAGTGTGATGTCTGGCATTTGATACAGAACTATCATCTTCCAAAAGAAAACCGTTCAAATCAGTGTCTCCACAGTCGAACGGCTTAATACTATCATTAGGATTTAATCTCTTTAACTTTACCATTATATACTAAATGTTGCGATTGAAGAGAAAAAAGTAAAGGCCTCTTGTGCTTGTTCTTTTTCTTCATTAGAAGCAGGCACAAACTCATTTGTTGCACACTCAAATCGAGTTGCATCTTCCCCTGTAAGTACAGGTGTTTCTTTGATTGGTTTTGCCATTTTCTTTATTGTTTATGTTATTACTAACGCAAAGGTAGTAAATAAATCCTTTTATTTGATGTTAAAATACCAAAAAATAATATTGAGCATGATTTTTGGCCAGCAGGTTTACACAATGAATGGCCCTTGTGAAGCTGATGGAACTATACAATCATAGCTCCGTTGCAATTACCAAACGCTATCTCGGACTGTGACAAGAAGAGATACTAGAAACGTATGATTGTTTGAGCTTCTAAACTACTACACTTAATAATCCCCAGGACTACCTAATTATGCAGGTGGTTCTGGGGAGTTTTTCTTTTAGTGCTTGTTTTAGGAGAACTGTGATGCTCTCCTTTTTTTGCCTTCTGAGAAAGTCGTTATTCCCTTATAATTGAAGAAATAATATTCCAAAGGAGCATTGATTGTAAAAAAATGTATATATTTGCGGTGTTAGCGAGGAGAAATACGCTAACGCAAGAAAGCATTTTGTTTTAAGTCCATATCTTAAATTCGCCAAAATTTCAATGAGGGACAGACGCAATCAATGCTCATTCTGTGTATATGCTGGTTACGTGCGTTCTGTGCGTCGCCCACGTATATATCACGGCGTGGGAATATTGTTTCTTCATTGTTCATCTCATTGGGGCGTTTGGCGATGCCTAAGATATGTGGACGTAAGGCGACAAGTCTCACGTCTTTCTTGTTTTTATACCCTTTTGTAAATAGCCAAAGTTTGGAGGCTTGAGTTGGCGATGAAATCTATGGGGCATAAAACGAAGTGATAAAATAGGGTAGTGCGGATATTGCTCCATTATCTTTGTTATTCAATAAGTTACGTGGAGAGTAGAGAATTGAGGAAATAAAACGAAGCGTTTACATCGGCTTACATTTGGTTTACGTCCGGGGGTATCTTCGGGCGTTTTCTTTTGTGGTTTGCTTTACATTGGCTTTCGAATGATCCGGAAAACCAGGGTGGGGGAGTGGTATCCTGCCGATGGGGTGTCTGGCCGGGCGGCGCAACGCGGTTTTTTTGCTCAATTTTCAAATAATGAACTTGCAAAATACTCCATATAATAATTATTTGGTATATTTGCGTAGTTTATTTAATGAATTATGGCAGAGACAAAGGTTGTTTGGGTGCACTTGATTTGGGAGAAGAAGGATTACTTTTTCGGTAGTATTTCGGCTATATACGATGTTTTGACGGAGGAACAGGTTGGAATTACGAAAAGTAGCCTGTTGCACGCCGGTATGTGCGATGGGAGCAGCCACCTGACGAAGCGGGCACTTATTAAGCAGTCGCGCCTAATACGTTCTAAAAGGGGCGTTTAAGGTTCTTCTGTGCGGCTTTTACCCTGTTGCTGGAGTGTGTAAAGGAATGGGATTTTTATGGCGTTAGAACGGCTTTCTGTCGATGTTCTAACGGTTTTCTTATAGAAGGGGGCGAATGCTCCCTTTTTTTGTGCGTTTTTGCCCCTTATTTTGATTTAGGGTTACATTTAGGGTTACGCATTAGGGTTACATTTTTTAAGAGTTTAGGGTTACATTTAGGGTTACATTTTTGATTTTAGGGGGGGCGAAACGGATAGGAAAAAGCACCTTGCACCCTTGTTTTTGGCTGTTTTTGGGGTTATAATGGTAGGAAACTGCACTACATTTGCGTGTTTACTCCTTATATATATAGGCGCAAACTGCTTGAATTATAGCGTTTTCCGCGACTTTTGTTATGTTTTTGCGCTGTTTTTTGTGTGTATAGCGCGTTTTTGATGCGTTTTGTGTATATACGTGTGGATCGCGTGGTTATTCGTGTCGATATACGATTTTCAAATGACTTACCCGGCATTGGCAATGTTGCCACCTGCTGCACCCGATGCATTTTTTTGCTGTTCTCTTTCGAGCTGTGCAATTCGTTCCTGTAATCTGCCTATCTCTTGCGCTTGCTGGGTGATTTGTGCAACTAACCTGTCTATTATCTCACCTGATGGGGGATTTGCCTGTTGTGTAATTGAGTTTTTTTCAGTATCTTCGTTAGGATTGGTAGCTGTTTTATTGAGGGATGTGTGTAATTGGGCGCAGTTCGATTTGCGCATCTCTCCCCTACCCGTCAACAACCATTCTGTTGAATAAAGGGGATAATTTTCAACGAGTATTTGTATCCATTTAGATTGGATATCGGTACCGTTGTTAATTGCTCTTGATAAAACCCCTTTTGAAGCACCGATTTGTCGTTCAAGTGCTCCGATACTTATCCCCTCTTTTTGGGCTATTTCTTGTATTCTGTCTAAAATTGTCGCCATAAAGTTGAAAATAATCCCCGAATTGTTTTCGTGGTTGAAAATTATCATCTATATTTGCACCGTAGTTACAATGTAACGCGCCCCAAAGATAGGGAAAAAGTAGCAGATTAGCGAATTTTAGAATAGAAAGATATGAAGGCAAAAGTTGTAATAGCGCAGGCGGCGGTTGAGACGGTGGATGCTTTATACGAGTTGGTTAAAGGCTTCCAGTCGCGCACATCGATTAAAGCTTATCCAAGCGTGGATAATGAGGCGGTGTTCTTTCCGAAAGATAAGCGCGATTTGAATTTTGTGAAAAGTGTGCTTGAGGATAAAGCTTTCCCTTTTAGAGTTGAGAATGCAGAATAATCAGGATTGTACTATGGACAAGAATAGAGAATGGCATACACAGAGTATTAAGCACAAGATCGCAACGGTGCTTATCCTTGACGGAGTGAGTTTTAGATATACCAAGGAGGACGGTATTGTGTTTTCGGCACCGGCTGACTATGTAGAGAGATTGATTTATCGCCTTGTCACCTGTTATGGCGCGAGTGTAAAACCGATTATCAAAGAATACAAATAAGCATATTATGGAAAAAGTGATTTTGGAAGAAATGAAGCAACGCGTTGTGCGTAGGATTTCTGCTATTGAAGGCGATATCAACGAGTACAAGGAAAAGTTCAATGACGATTACGAGAAATTCCTTGTGTGGTATGCTGAAGACTTGTATAAATGCAAACTGATGCATCGTCATTATAGTAGTCTGCTCACAACAATAGAGATAGGTGGTTTATCTTCCCTGAAGGAGGCCTTGCGACATACAGTAGAACATTTCAGCGACGATATTCTGTATGGTTCACTTCGTAAGAGCAGTACCAACAATTTCGCCAACCTTACTCACGTGCTTGAGCTTGAGGTTAAGCAGAAGATAGTGAGAAGCTTTGCCAGCTTCTTGAGAGAGATTGCCGTACTTGAAAACAAGAAACAATAATACGACTATGAAAACTTACAGAGTAGCAAAGTGTACGCAGCGACTTGCCAGCTACTTAGTGGCAACCTGCAAACCATTCCAATTCGACGGAACAGTCATTGAGTTTACAGCCACCGAAAGATATATACGAGCGCTGAAGGCCGATGATCCAAAGTTTGAGAAAATAGAATTTGTGGAGGTATGACACAGGGATATGCAAACGCACTGCGTAAGATACGCAAGTTGTCCGAGAGGTTGTTCGACGAGACCGACGCGCTCATGGAGAAGATGGACGCTGAGAACGGAACTGACGGTGTTGAGGTTTGCGAGGACGACAGAGAGGTGTACAGGGTTGTAGGTATGTTGCACAACGATATTGAGGAACGTTCTGCCGAGATTGAAAATTTATGTACAGAATTGGGAATTGATTAAAACATAATAACTATGGAGAAACAGATTGTAATAGACAATGAGTGCCGCGACTTTCTTATGAGGGTGTTCAGGTGCAGCCGTATGAGAGTTTGGAGAGCAATGAACTTTGTGACTACAGGTGAAGAGGCCAGGAAAATGCGCCATTTGGCTTTGCAGCATGGTGGCGAGTTGGTAGGTGCTAAACTTGAAGAGGGTGATACCACACACGAGGAGGTTGAATTCACAATGACGCAACGCTTCGGCAAACGAGTGAAGCTGGTGTACCATAAGCCCACAGGAGATATAACTGTGTATGTAGAT
Organism: Bacteroidaceae bacterium; assembly: GCA_017555865.1. Classification (GTDB taxonomy): domain Bacteria; phylum Bacteroidota; class Bacteroidia; order Bacteroidales; family Bacteroidaceae; genus HGM04593. Next base: position 3,032 of record JAFZFM010000171.1, on the reverse strand, counting down.
GGTAAGGTAGAACGCACAGCCAACGGCGTGATGGGTGTGCCTGAATTTATGGAGTTTCAGAAGGATATACAACTATTGGCAGCAAGCCTATAAAATTCAGTTATGGAGTATTTCGGTAAAATATTGTGCATATCGGCTAACGATTTGACTTATGACGACCGCCCTGTTATTATCAATGGGCAGCCCGATTACAGTCATAGCCGTGTGCTGGACGGCAGGGATCCTTCGACTTTGTCGGCTGAAATACTTGCTCCTATAATGTCTGTGCCCAATTACAAACAGTTGAAAGCACGCGGACAAATCAATGTTGTGCGTTCCGGTAAAGGGTTAGGTAACTGTGCTCTTGTCGAGGTTGCTACACTGCCGGTACGCTTTAGAGAACGAATACAGGAAAAATACGGCGAAATGAAGGTGGATATCTTGCGCGATTGGTTTGCGCAGCACTATGTGATGGATGCCAAAGCTCGTGCCTTTTATACCAGGTTCCGCTTTGATAACGGCGAGGCGTTGCCCCCGGAACATATCAACGAATATACGGTAAATGCCTCGGTGCTGCAGGCTGTCATTGCTTTGCTCAACGATACGAAGATTTTGCGTAAGGCTATGCAAGGCGGTGGTGTGAATTGGAGCGAGATGGCCGGTGCCATCAGTTACTATCAGGCCGAGTTCGGGCATACGCTGCCACTCAGTACAAACCGTTTCAAGGCTCGTGTGAACGAGTTTCGCGAGTCGGGTTATGAATGTCTTATCAGCAAGAAGTTCCAGAACCAAAACAAGCGTAAGGTTACCTACACGATAGAACGCCTGGTGTTAAGCCTTGCAGCTCAAAAGGAGAGACCTTATGCAACGGTTGTAATGGAGATGTATAACCAGTTCCTTTGTGGCGAAAACGAGGTCTTTGACTTGGAAACAGGTGAGATTTACAACCCTGAGGAGTTCGTTGACAAGAAGGGCAACCCGATTGTGTTGAGTGAGGGTACGATTGCGAATATCCTCAACGACCACAAGAACAAAGCTCTTTTGTCGAAGGTACACGACAGCAGTTGGGACTTCAACAACCGTTACCGTCCTTACCACCTGCGTAAGGTGGCAACGTTTGCCGGCAGTAAAATCTCTCTCGATGACCGCGACCTCCCGAGACCGATGCACAACGGACAGCGTGTCAAGGCTTACTATGCTTATGATGTCGCCAGCGGTGCGGTTGTGGGTTACGCATACAGCCGACTCAAGACAAAGGAACTGTTCATCGATTGTATGAGGAATATGTTCCAAACGCTTGACAGGAACGGCTTGTATATGCCGGCAGAGCTGGAGGTTGAGCACCACCTGGTATCGAACTTTGCCGATGGCCTTATGAATGCCGGCACGGTGTTCCCTCTCATACGCTGGTGTAACCCGGGTAACTCGCGAGAGAAGCGTGCCGAGCATTTCAACAGGACAAAGAAGTATAGTGTTGAGAAACGCTTGCAGACAAATATAGGACGCTGGTATGCGAAGCTGGAGGCTAACCGCCCCAAGGAGGAGAAGGTCTATGACGAGCTTAACAACACCTATAAAGTGAGAACCTACAGCTATGAGGAACTGGTCGCTGACGATATAAGGGCTATCCAGGAGTATAACTCACAGTTGCACCCCAATGATAAGAAGTATCCAGGTATGACAAGGTGGGACGTGTTCTGCCAGACACAGAACCCCAACCTTGCAGCGTGGGACCGCCACGTCCTCTACAGGTATATCGGCGAGTGTACTGAGACAAGTATCAGACAGAATATGTACTGTACGGTTCAGTATCAGCAGTACCGTTTGCCGTCGCCTGATGTCATTGAAAAGCTCGCTCCGCGCAACAATAAGGTATTGGCTTATTATCTGCCCGACATTGATGGAAATATCAACGAGGTGTATATATACCAGAACGACAAATTCATCGCAACCTGTGCCCTTTTAGAACGGTATAACGAGGCCACAGCCGAGCAGACGGATGCCGACCGCGAAGCTTATATCGAGCAGAGCAAATATGTGGCTCAATTTGACAGCATGATGCGCCAGGGTAAAATCCAAAAGGTGGCAGTCGTGAGCAAGAAGGATGCGCAGGAAATGGCGCAGATGGAGGTGAAGCCTGTGGTGATACCAATAGAACAGGACGACGAGGATTACTCGGAGTATATGGATACGGAAAGCGTAAAGAAACGCGCCCGTGCATCGGTGTAAGAATAACATTAAAACAGTATTAAAATGGAACTAACAAACGAAATCAGAGAACGAATAAGGACAGCCATTGTGGCAGACCGCGAGAACTACCCAAGCGACAACAGACACTCCGTCGCACTCGGTATCTCGGCAAGCGTTTACAACGCCATCAAAAAGGGCAACTATGACAGACAGGTAAGCGAGGCTAATTGGATATGCATTGCCCGACGCCTGGGTGTTGTGCTGAAAAAGGAGATGGCCTGGGTGGCTGCCGAAACGCCGACCTTCCTGTTCATCAACGAGCAGCTCACTCTCTGCCAGCAGAGCAGCATCAGCGCGATACTGTGCGATATGCCTAACATTGGCAAGACTTTTACGGCCCGTATATACGCACAGAACCACCGCCACGCTGTATATGTGGACTGCTCTCAAGTGAAGAGCAAGCAGAAGCTCATACGCCACATTGCAAAGGAGTTCGGTGTCGGTAACAACGGGCGCTACAGCGATGTATATGCTGACCTTGTAGGCTATCTGCGTGTGATTGACACACCTCTCATCATATTGGACGAGGCCGGGGATCTACAGTATGAGGCATTCCTGGAACTGAAGGCTCTCTGGAACGCAACGGAACGCTGTTGCGCGTGGTATATGATGGGTGCCGACGGGTTGAAGCAGAAGATTGAACGCGCCATTGAGGGCAAGAAGGTGGGTTACACTGAGATGCTTTCCCGATATGGCGATACCTACAGCCGAGTGACTCCAGAGGACGGCAAGGAACGCGAGAAGTTCCTGAAGGCACAGGCTATGATTGTGGCGAAGCTCAATGCCCCGAAGGGTACCGATGT
>JAFZFM010000170.1 GCA_017555865.1 Bacteroidaceae bacterium | reverse complement strand
GACAGCACAGCAACCACTGTCATTAATCTCTTTTTAAGGTTCATAGTCACTATATAATTATTATTGTTTCAAATATTGTTCAATGAATTCCTGGCCTTTCGTAGTTGATATTCCACGCAGATAGAAAAGTATAAGTGTTCTTCCCAATTCGTCGGGGCTATATTTGCTCAGTTCGTTGTCTGCGCGGTTCATGTTGACTGCAAAAATGGCTTCAAGGTCGCGGCGCAGAATATAAAGAAGAATCTCAAAGTTTGCGTCTTCCCTGAAATATCCCTCTTTGCGCCCCATCTCCATCCAGGCGATGAAACGTTTGTCGTTCTTCTTTTCTCTCTCTCTGTTAAGTTGTATTATATTGGGATACTTGGTTATTTCGTAGAAGAATTTCTTGTTTATGGTTTTCATCTTCTCGAAATATAGGGTGTAGAGGCTAAGAATGATATCAAGTATATGTTTTGAATCCCTGATTTTGATTTTAGCTATATCCCGTGTATTCTCATCCTGTAGTTTAAGAGCTTCAAGCAATAGTTGCTCCTTGTCGGCGAAAAGTTCGTATATGGTACGTTTTGAAATGGAGAGTTCGGTTGCTATATTGTCCATTTTGACATCCTTGATTCCCCTTTCTATGAACATTTTCATTGCTGCTTCAGCAATCTGTCTGCGTGTTTTATCTTTGTTGCTATCTTCTTTCACTGCCTGATTTTACTGATTCGGCTGCAAAGGTACTATGAAAACTTTTTCGCACCAAAAAGTTTTGTAATAAAAAATGTCCATTTTCCTATTTATTAAAGAAATTTAGCACTTACGGCTATAAAGCAAAACAGGAATGTGGGTTCACCCATATTCCTGTATGTTTTTACTTTTTGATGTTTCTTTTGTTGAGTGCCTGTTGATAGCGTTGGGCGTTAGCATTATGCTCCGATAGTGTCTTTGCAAAATTATGCTGTCCCGAGAAATCTTCTTTGGCGCACATATAGATGTAATCGTGTTTTTTGTAATTGAGTACGCTCTCAAGTGCCTGTTTTGTTGGGATGCGTATTGGTCCCGGAGGCAGACCTTTGTATTTGTATGTGTTATATGGTGACTCAACCTCAAGGTCCTTGTTCAGTATCCTGCGACGGGTCGGGTCGCCTAAGGCGAACTTTACAGTAGGGTCGGCCTGCAACGGCATCCCTTTTTTCAGTCTGTTCAGGTAAAGTCCTGCAACAATTGGTTTTTCTTCATTGTTGTTTGTCTCCTCATCGACAATTGAGGCCAGGGTGGCAACCTGCTCTGGTGTAAGTCCCAGTTCCTTTGCCTTGGCCAAACGGCTCTTGTTCCAGAATCTGGTGTGTTCTTCCATGAACTTTATCATCAGTCTTTCCGGTTTTATGTTCCAGTATACCTCGTATGTGTCGGGGATGAATAGTGATGGAAGCGTCTTTTCGTTGTACCCAATGCGCGAGAGGTAAATCTTGTGCCTGGTGAATTCGCTCAGTTCAAGGGAATCCATCATCAGCTGTCGGCTTAAAACACCGACGAGTTGCTGCACTGTGCGTGTACTTGGTACTGTGAGTTTGACCGGAGTCTGCTCGTTGCTGACAATGCGGCGGTAGATGTCGTACATGCTCTCTCCATTGTTTATGGCAAATTTTCCGCTACGTTTACGGCTGTCGAAGTTGTTGTGCTTGGCAAGCATTTCAAAACCTTTGGCCGAAGCCGGGTGTGCTGCATTGTTTATTTTGTTTATTATGGTTGTGGAGTTGTCCTCTGGGGTAATGTATATATATACGGTTTCACTCAGTTCTACCGTCTGGAGTTTCACATAATAGTATCCATACATTGTAACACCAATTACTATTGCTGCAATTATCGCTACAGTTGAGATGCCCCACTTGATTATTTTTCTTATTTTCATGTTGTCCTGCTTTTTTGCGTATGATTGCAAATATACACCTTTTTGCCGATAAGTGAACGGTGACAGCTGTTTTTTATATAGTCATAGTGCTGTATAATATAAACAGTATCGGTCGTGCGGCCGATACTGTTTATGTGGATTCGCTTTTTGATTAGCGTGCGTAATTGATTGCACGTGTTTCTCTGATGACTGTGATTTTTACCTGTCCCGGATAGGTCATCTCGTCCTGGATCTTCTTTGCGATTTCGCCCGACAGCAACTCTGTCTGCTTATCGTCAATCTTGTCTGCACCTACGATTACACGTAATTCGCGACCAGCCTGGATTGCATATGTCTTTGTAACGCCGGGGTATGACATTGCAAGTTGCTCAAGGTCGTGCAGACGCTTGATGTATGCTTCGACAATCTCGCGACGTGCGCCTGGACGTGCACCTGAAATAGCGTCACAAACCTGAACGATTGGTGCTATGAGGCTTGTCATCTCGACCTCGTCGTGGTGTGCGCCTATGGCATTGCAGATGTCTGGTTTCTCCTTGAATTTCTCGGCAATCTTCATACCATACTCTGCATGTGGCAACTCTGTCTCCTCATCGGGTACTTTACCTATATCGTGCAACAGACCGGCGCGTTTTGCCTTTTTGGGGTTCAAACCAAGCTCTGCAGCCATTACTGCACAGAGGTTTGCTGTCTCTCGTGCGTGCTGCAACAGGTTTTGTCCGTAAGATGAACGGTATTTCATTTTACCTATGATACGTATTAGTTCAGGGTGCATGCCGTGTATACCAAGGTCGATGGTAGTGCGCTTACCGGTTTCGATAATCTCCTCCTCAATCTGTTTCTTCACTTTTGCTACAACCTCTTCAATGCGTGCGGGGTGAATGCGTCCGTCGGCAACAAGCTGGTGTAGTGCAAGACGTGCAATCTCGCGACGAACAGGGTCGAATGCGCTCAGAACGATAGCCTCGGGTGTATCATCAACTACAATTTCTACACCTGTGGCAGCCTCCAGTGCGCGTATATTGCGTCCTTCGCGACCAATGATGCGTCCTTTCATCTCGTCGTTCTCAATATGGAAAACAGTAACCGAATTTTCGATAGCTGTCTCTGTGGCAACGCGCTGGATGGTCTGTATGACAATTTTCTTGGCCTCTTTGTTGGCGGTCATCTTGGCTTCATCAATAATGTCGTTGATGTATGACGCTGCCTGACTCTTTGCCTCTTCTTTCAAAGATTCTACAAGACGCTCCTTAGCTTCCTCGGATGAAAGTCCGCTAATAGTCTCCAGCTTTTCAAGTTCCTGTGCATGTAGCTTGTCAAGTTCCTCTTGTTTGCGCTCAACCAGGCTCTTTTGTGACTCAAGACTCTCCTTGAAACTGTCAAGTTCGTTCTTGCGGCGCTGCAAATCCTCGTTGCGTTGGTTGAACTGTACTTCACGCTGTTTCAGGTGATGTTCGGCCTGCTGAATCTTGTTGTTACGCTGGGAAATCTCTTTCTCGAGTTCGGCTTTTTTGTTAAGGAATTTCTCCTTTACTTCAAGAAGTTTGTTCTTCTTGATTACTTCTGCTTCCTTGTGCGCGTCGTTGATAATGCGCTCACGCTTGGATTTCAATCCGAATCTGTTTATCAAATATTGGCAGGTAATGCCTGCTGCAAGTCCTGCTGCCAATCCGATGATTAATGTTGTTGGGTCCATAGTTGTTATAAATTTATATAAAAAAACGCACCGCCTTATTCAAGCCTTGTACGGGCTTTTGAATATAGCAATGCGTGAAACTGCTTAAATTACAGGGATTTACCTTTTGTTGTCCAAAGTGTTGTCTACAAGGCGCGCAAGTTCGCTTATCTTGCGCATAACCTCGACAGAGCCCACTTCGTCAGTTCCTTTAACCGATTTGAAGGCGATATCAAGAGCAACCATTGTCATTACTCTTACACCTCCTTCACCCATAAAAAGTTCTTTATATATTGACAGCGTGTTGTTTACAAGCCTTGCTGCCTGGCGGTAGTATGGCTCTTCGCTGGCCTTGATGGTCAGCGGGTACGACGTGCCGTCTATTATAAGGTTAATTCCTAAATCTTTATCTTCCATATGCATGGAGCCAATTATTTTTTCAGTGATTCAATGCAACGGTCGATTTCACGCACTAGCCTCGATATTCTGTCTTTGGTCTCTTCAATGGCTGCATTGTTGAGACTCAATATCCTGGCATGCTTAAGATTGGTGTAGTTGGACTCGATTGCGGTAAGGCGTTGCTGCAGTTCGCAAAGGGTATTCTCTTTTTCCTGCAAGGCTGTTGACAGTTCTCTGTTACGTTGCTCCTTCTGCTTGTATTCGTAAATAAGGCGATGTAGCTTCTCTTCAAAGTCTGCCATTATCGTTTTATCGTTCTCGGTCATAACTCAACAATCAATTCGCGATTAAGCGCAAATATATACGAAATTTTGTAGAAACAGAAATGAATGTTGTTTTTTTCTTTTCCAAACATCAATATTTCTTGTTTTTTGTCATTATAGGGCTTTTGTCTGTATATGTTTGTCTATACAATTTTTTCATATCTTATGTTTGAGTAGAAAATATTTAACTTGTTGGATTTTGGAATGGGTTAAAAAATGGTTAGTTTTGCAAAATATTGTTAATGTTAAAATAATGTTTGTTATTGCTATATATGGATAGAAGAATATTCAAAATGCTTTTATGTGGAGCATTGTTGGCTTTGTTCTCTTGCGTAGACAAAAAGTATGACCTCGTTGGTAAAGATGTATCAACAGATGTAAAAATTGAGGGTAACAGAATTACTGTACCTTTTGGTAGTATGAATGCAGTTACGCTGGATTCAATAATTGATGTAGACGATGTCGAGATATTGGAGAAAAGCGAAAATGGCATGTATTGTATAAGTGTGGATGATTCTATATCGCCGGTTGAGGTGAACGTGGATCCTGTCAAAATAAATATCGATTCCCAGAGCCATACTGTGGAAATTGATTTCAAGAATGTTGAGATTGATACAGTGCATATTGAGGCAAGCCATATTGATCCTATAAATTTTGATGCTCCCGAAATCTCTTTGGACGACATTGATGAACATCTCCCGATTCTGGAGTCAAAGGTGAATACCTCTATCGTGAATGACAATATCGCTGAGCTATTCAAACAGCTTGAGGATAATCCATCCTTGAATCTTGATGTACAGGTAGAGACTACCGTGAGTACAGGAACGCAAAATATAGAATGTGATTTTACCTATACTCTTCCTGCAGAGGTTGAGACAATCCACAGCATTCAGTTGGCGACATCGGGAGCAAAGGAATCTCCTCATGGAACTCTTGTTGATGTAGTTATTCTGAATTCAGATGTTTTGCAGCAGCTTGATAAGGTCGTTGATTTTAAAATCACATTCCCCGAATATTTTGTCCTGTATACCGACAAGTATACTCTTTCAGCTGGTAAGAATGAGATAACCGCAAACAATCTGCACTTGATCGGAAACCGCAATATTATAAGTTTTTATATACAAGAGATAGGGAATCTGGATCAAAAGATTGAAAACGGTGTCATTGATATCAATGAAAATGTTACATATTCATTGGATTATTCGGTTAATGGTATCTTGAACATATCATCTGCCATCAAGCCTCAGGATCTTGAGTTCAACGTGGAGATCAACGTACCTCTTTCTTTCAAGGATGTAAAGGGAAAAACCAAGGATATTGAGGTCGATTTTGAACCAATAACAATGGATTTTGCCGGTCATTTCAATGATCTGGAATATATTGACACAATCTATTATATTGATTTTGAGGCCGAACATAGTTGTTTGAGGTTTGAGTCGCTAATGGATACAAAATGGTTCGAGAATTTTAAAATGAAGGATGGTTATGCCCTTAAAATTGAATTTCCGCAGCAACTCTCCATCTCTGATAGCCAATCACAATATGAAGGAAAGGGTAGCTATATCAAATATAATGCAGCCGACCATGCTTTCTATATATACGATTTGCATGCGCTTGCCAATACCCATTGGTCCTTGGCACTTGAAAGACTTACTCTCAATATTCCTATTTATAATAAAGAGTGCGATATTGATGTTGAGGCCAGTATATATTTTGTGGATGGCAACAACAAGCGTGTCGAGCAACTGGTATTGGCAGGTGTGGAACTGGAATCAATGGTTAGTGCCTTGGATTTGCTAAAGGGCAGAAAGTGTGCCGAGTTCAATATGCAGTCGTCAGATCTTATGATAGATGACGCTGTTGTGCATACCGAGGTGATTAAATCGGAACTTGATACATCAACAGATTTTACAATCAACGAGGAGGTTCCTGGAGAAATAGGACGTCTGGAGAGCGTGGACTTTACACAGGATGTCACAATGAGATTCGATTTGGGAGTAAGCGGGCTCGCTGAACTTGACACCGATGTTCACCTTAATCTGTATGCAATTATGCCCTCTTTCCTTAATCTTTCGGCTTCGCCCAAACGTGTTTCAGGTGTTGATGTCGAAGTGTGTGGTGATACTATTTTTATCAAAGCCGATGTTAATCCTCATCACTATGCTCACCTTACCTTTGATTTGGAATGTGAGAGTCTCGACTTTTTGACCGAAGAGTTTGGATACAATGGTATGTTTCCAAAGGATTCAACCGACGGAAACTCTTATCTCACTTATTCGGGAGAAATAAAGGTAATAGGTGATGCTTTTATTGATGAGGTAGACCTGCATTCCGATATTCTTGAAAAGCTCAATGATATAGTCTTCGACATTGACCTCAAGGTGGAGGAAATGCATGTAAAGACGTTTCATGGTGTATACCGAGGTGAAATTGATGAGGTTGAGGAATCTTTTGATTTGGATTTGGGAGATGAACTTGATTTCTTGAAAGAGGAGGGTAACTCGATAACATTGGCCGAGCCGCAGATTGAGATTCTTCTCGAGAATTCAATATGCGTTCCTATTGATATGGATATGCAGATCTTTGGACGTGACGATAATGGCGAGATAATCCAATCGTCTCTGTTGACCGAGAGAGTAAGCGTATTGCCGGCAAAGTACAACGATAAAACCGGAGAAGTGACACCTGTTGAAACCAAACTATTCCTTACAAGTGACAGCAACCTGGTTTCCAAGGTGGGCTATAATAATGTTCAGATAAGCGGTCTTAAACGTCTGCTGGAAAAGGTACCAAACAGTATCGACTTCAAAATCAAACCGTTGGTCAATACTTCGCATACACACCACATCGACATCAGCAAGCCTTTGACATTTGCAGGCTCTTATTCGGTATATATACCGTTGAAGTTCGACGACGTCAATATACATTATACCGATACCATTACCGGGCTTGCCGATAGTTTTGGCGAGAATCTTGACATGCTTACCAATATTCTTGTAAATGCCAAGATGAATGTTACCAATACCATTCCTCTTGTTCTTACAATGAATATCAAAGCATTGGATATCAATGATAAACCAATTGAAAGTATAGAGGTTGAACCGGTTCTTGTCAAGGCCGGTCATGGTGGCAGTATAAAGAATACCGATCAGGTTGCCCAAGAGGTTGCATTTGCCATAAAGAGTAGTACAGGTGACTTCAGGACTCTCGATAAACTGTTGTTATCAGTTGATGCTGTGTCCGATTACATGACCGGTTCTACCGGTATATCAAATGAGCAGGGCATCAAAATCTCTGACATTGTATTTGAGATATTGGGTGACATAGAAACCGATTTGAGTGAATAATAGCTTTTCCAGTAAATATTATGAAGAATATAAGATATACCATAGCTGTGATATTTGTATTTGCATGTCTTTGTCCAGGCATTGCGCAGACAACTGTTTCGTCATACTTTCTTGATGGGACATTCCATAACAGCAGGATTAATCCGGCAATGAAGGCCGAGCGTGCATACTTTTCAATAATGACGGGTAATTATTCAATGAGAACCAAAGGTAATGTCGGTATTTCCGATTTCCTGTACACTCGTGGGGATAACGAACTGACAACTTTTATGAGCGGTTCTGTTGGTGCCGATGAGTTCCTTGGCAAGTTGCCGTCGGTTTCCCGTATTGGTTTTGGTTTTGATGAATCAATATTTTCTGGTGGTTTCAGGGCTTTTGGTGGCTATGCTACATTCGGCCTCAGCATGCACTCGGCAACAATGCTTTCTCTCCCTAAGGAACTTTTTGTTTTTGCCAAGAGAGGCTTTCAGCAGAACTCGTATGATATCTCCGGAATAAATATGAACACAATGAACTATGCGGCATTTACCATCGGATATTCACGCGATGTGTATGAGGGGCTCCGCGTCGGTGCAAATCTCAAATACCTTGTGGGTTTGGCACATGCTGCTTTGTCTGTCGATAAATTGAGTGTGGTAATGGACGAAAAGCATTGGTTGGTTGAGAGTACAGCAACCGTCCAGGGGGCCATGTTCTGCGAGTCCTATGCAACAACCGACAAGGATGGCTTCATCGATGGTGTGGAGACCGGTAAGATGTCTCCATCATCGTCGGGATTCGCTGTTGATTTGGGTGTTGTATATGATATGAAAGAGTTTGTGCCGGGGCTTACACTTTCAGCCTCGTTGACAGATCTTGGCTATATCAACTGGAAATACATGATAAAGGGACATAGTGCAGGAACAAGAGTTGAGTTCAACGGCTTCAATTCGGTTGATTATGATGATATGGAGGACACTGTTGATAAAGAGGTAGAACGTCTTGGCGATGAAGCAGCCAAACTGGTTGATTTTAATTATGATGGTGTTACTTCGCAAAGTACAAGCCTTAATGCAACAATGTACCTTGGTGCTGAATACAGTATGCCGTTCTACAATCCACTTTCCGTGGCAATGCTTTATAGTCATGGTTTTTCAACCTACGAGAGCAACAGATGGAGCGAGATTCGTGGTTATGTCAATGTCGCTCCTGTAAAGTGGTTCGAGGCTACATTGAACTGTGGATTCAATACCTACGGAACAAGTTTGGGTTGGATGATAAATTTCCATCCTGTTGGTTTCAACTTCTTTATCGGAAGCGATCACATGATTACCCGTGTCACACCGCAGTTCCTGCCGGTTAATGAGTTTAATTCACACATTACACTGGGTATAAATATACCTATAGGGCAAATAGAATAATACTTTGGTTTTTTATGATATATAAACAGGTCGCAACAGCCGTTGCGACCTGTTTAT
>JAFZFM010000169.1 GCA_017555865.1 Bacteroidaceae bacterium | reverse complement strand
CACAAGAACCCCTTTGGGCAATCCAAGTGACTGCAAGGTGTTTCCCTTTTCGGCACTAAGTTCCGGAGTTATTGTAATCTCGGCCTGCTCACCGGCCTCATCGGGAAACTCCACGTCAAACTCCTTTTGGGGAGCAACAGGCTCCATGAGATCGAGTTTCTTGGCTGCAGCCACTATTGTACTTCCCTGAACAACAAGAGAGAGAAGGGTTATAAAGAATACAATATTGAATATGACATCGCTACCGGGGACATGTGCTACCACAGGATATATTGCAAAGATAATGGGAACAGCACCACGCAGACCCACCCATGAAACAAACAGTTTGGAACGCACGGGTATTGACTTGAAGGGCAACAATGAGATGAACACGCTTAACGGACGGGCTGCAACCATCATAAAGATTCCAATGAACAATGCAGCAAATGCGGTCTTCCACATCTCGCTGGGATCAACAAGCAGACCAAGAAGCAGGAACATGCCTATTTGCATTATCCATGTCATTCCGTCGAAAAAGGCAACCACCTGCTTGCGGTTCTTCATTCTGTTGTTACCTACTATAATTCCTGTAATATACACAGCCAGATAGCCATTACCGTCGAGCATGTCGGTCATTGCAAACGTAAAGAAAACAATACTCATGAGCATTATAGAATAGAGCGGAATATTGTTTATATTCACCTTATGCATGAACCATACCGTTGCAAAACCGGCACCTGCTCCAAGCATTGTACCTATTGCAAACTGCTGCATGAGAATCTTCATGGAATTGACCACAAGCACCGGTACCTCGACATTTGCAAACCCTGTAGTACCTACTGTAAGGGCAAGCTGAATGAGTACTATTGTCAGGATGTATGCCATAGGGTCGTTGCTACCACTCTCCAATTCAAGCATTGGCTGCATATTGTTCTTCAGGTTTATGTTCTTTCCTCTCAGGATATTGAACACCGAAGCCGAATCGGTAGACGACATTGTTGCAGCCAAGAGAAAACAGGTTATAAGCGGCAACTCCAATGATATGAAATCCCACGATGACAACGCGTAGATAAACATACCGGTAAAAGCTGTTGTAAGCAAAACTCCCACCGTCGAAAGGGTGAGTCCGGGAGCCGCAACAGGCTTTATATCGCACAACTTTGTCTCCACACCACCTGTAAACAGTATGACACAAAGCGCCACCATACCCACAAACTGCGCCTGGCCAACATTGTCGAACTCAATACCAAGGCCGTCGCTGCCGAACAACATGCCGGCTACAAGAAACAGCAACAAGGCCGGCATACCAAAACGTCCACCAGCCTTTGTAATGAGAATGCTACAGAAAATAAGGATGGAACCTATGAAAAGGAGATTTTCCGAAGTAAAGAAAGTCATAATACATTCTATTTATAAAAACGGCGCAAAGTTACTTAAAATTTGCCAATATACACAATCTGTCGTTTCATGATTACAAAAATTGGCAGCCCAAAAGTAAGTGGCCGCCAATTTTTGTAATCATGAGATTGAATAAAATATTTTATTCAACTTCGTTTTACTAATCAATAGAACTGTATCATCAGCAGTCCCGCACATATAGCAACTATAGTGGCAACAAGACCGGGAAGCATGAACGAATGGTTGAGTACCCAGCGTCCGATGCGTGTTGTTCCCGTACGGTCAAAGTTTATTGCAGCTACAAGTGTTGGATAGTTCGGAATGAAGAAGTATCCGTTAACTGCCGGGAACAAGGCGATGAGCATCATTGGCGAAATGCCAAGTGTTATACCAAGCGGTACAATAGCCTTGACTGTGGCGGCTTGGCTGTAGAGCAATATGGACATCACGAACAGCGCTACACCAAACAGCCATGGCATATCTGTTACGACATGCTGAATGGACTCCATTAAAGTCGCCTCGTTACCGCTTATGAACGTATCACCCATCCATGCTATACCGAAGATGGCAACAACAGCCTGCATACCGGCCGAAAAGACACTGCCCTGGGCAGCTTTAATGCCATCGCAACGTGTTACAAGCAGAATAATTGCTGCTGTTGAAAGCATTGTCATTTCAATTACAACGGGCATGCCAAGACGCACTCCGCCAAAAACAGGGCGCAAAGTCTCTATTGAACCAAAAAGCACGATGAGCAATGTTGCACCGATGAACAGGATTACCGATATGCGCGCATTGAACATGTTCTTTACATCCTTGAGTTCAACATGAGATGTATTGAGTTCACCCGACTTTAGACGCTTGAGATACTCAGGGTCACATGTCAGTTCCTTGCCCACCTTCATCGACACCAGTGCGCCTATTATTACACCTATGAGTGTAGCAGGGACACTTATCTTAAGGATATCAAAAAGTGTAATGTCGTAACCGGCAAGCATACCCAACAGAGCAACCATTGCTGCTGATATGGGCGAAGCAGTAATGGCCTGCTGTGAAGCGATTACTGCAATTCCAAGAGGCCTTTCGGGGCGTATCTTGGTTTCGGTAGCGACCTCGGCTATAACCGGAAGCACAGAATAGGCAACGTGTCCCGTTCCGGCAAGGAATGTGAATGTATAGGTTACCAGCGGAGCAAGTATTGTCACATATTGCGGGTGCTTGCGCAATATTTTCTCGGCAAGCTTCACCATATAGTCAAGTCCTCCGGCTGCCTGCATACATGCAGCCGCCGAAATTACGGCAGCAATCATGAGCATTACATCTATGGGCAACTCGCCCGGCTCAAGACCAAAGATGAAGGTGAGAACGGCAACACCGACACCACCCATAACACCTAGTCCGATACCGCCAAGGCGAGCACCTATAATGATGAACAGGAGAACCAATAATAGTTGTAATAGCATAGCAGTTCAGGTTACTATCAGAACATCGGCAACTGGTAAATGAAACCTACCGATACTCTTTGTGTGTCGTAGTCACTCTGGCCCAAAGCCTTTGCTCTCTCTGTGAACAGATGGCTCTGACCAACGAATGTCATGTAGAAATGGAGGTTTGTATCCATAGGATAGAACTCCACACCTGTAACATAACCTATTGATGTACGGTAGTTACCCTTTGCAAAGCCATTCTCACCCTTGAACAATGCAGCACTCTCGAGCATACCCTTTGCAAAGAAGTTCCATTTTGGTTTGAAACGATAATTAAGTTTGGCTACAACAGAGTTGTACATTGCATTGAATGTGTTGTGAGAGTCAGTACGGCCCACGATACCAGTCATGATTCCTTTGCGGTCAAGATCCTCGGTTGAACTCATGAAGTCAATGAACATGTTACACTTCTTTGAGAAATTGAACTGGTTACCGAGAGCAATATAATACATGTAATTGTCCTTAACCTCGTCCATCACCGATACCGACCAACGTGTCTGCCAGAAACCACCGAACATATTCGCATTCCAGTTCAAGGTATATACAAAAGGCATGCGACTCTGCTCAAGATGTTTGCCATATGTCTCCTCAACACCCTCGTTAAGGCTGTTAAGCACCTGGAACTGCAACTGCTGGTTGGGGTTGAAATCATAAGTAACGGTGAGACCGGACATGAAGTTGCTCATATTGTTGATGATTTCACTGTACTGATAGATTTCAATTGGGTTGAGATCGAACTCAAAACCACCGTATGCGGCACACTGCTTACCGGCAAACAACGACCATTTGTCGCTTAGTTTTACTCCGATACCTGCAATATCGATGGATGTAGGTGCATTGTCAATATCGTTTGCACCGTCATTATTGCGGTTCAGGCGCTGACGCCAACGATATGAGAGCCAGTCGTTGAGTTTACCCTTTGCCTCAATGCGCAACTGGTTTATGCGGAACGCACCTTCACTCAAGCCGTTGACACCGTTCTGGTTGAACTTGGCGTCGAAGCTGCTGTTTATGTTCATGTAAAGGTTGAACTTGTCACTCTTTTTCTCAATGTCAGCCACACGCTCGGCAAGCGTTGTTTCACCCTCTGGCATAATTGAGTTATGCGATGTCACCTGTGCTGTTGCAAGCATTGCTGCCGAAGCAACAAGCAGTGTTGATACCAACTTTTTCATAATAATAATAATGTATTTTAGGTATTAGTATTCGTTGAAATATTCCTGAATCTTTTTCCAATCGTTGGTTTTTGTGAGAGCAAGCATTAACAGGATACGAGCCTTCTGTGGATTGAGTCCCCATGAAGCAACAAACTGGTACTTGTTGTCATCAACCTCGGCATCAAGTGTGGTTGCCCCTGTAGGAACACGGCTCGAGCGCACTACAATAACACCAGCCTCGCGAGCCTTGATGAGTTCAGGGAACACATTCTTGTGGATGTTACCGTTACCTACACCGGCATTTACAATACCTTTGTATCCTTTCTCAACCATCATCTTTACTACATCGCCTTCTACGTTTGAATAACCGTATGCAATGCCTACCTTTGGCAACGAGTTCAGACCATTTACATTGAACAGCGCTGCATGTGGCTTTTCTGGAGCTACATTATAGATAACCTTACCGTTGTGGATATAACCGAGTGCACCGAAGTTTGGTGACTGGAAGGTCTCGACGCTCATAGTGTTTGTCTTAGTGACATCACGCGCACCAAATACCTTGCCGTTCATACATACCATTACACCACGATCCTTTGACTCTGGCGAAGCTGCTGTAACTACAGCATTGTAAAGATTGGCAGGGCCATCGGCGCTGATAGCTGTAGATGGACGCATTGCACCAACAAGAACTACAGGTTTTTCGTTACCAACAACAAGGCTAAGGAAAAAAGCAGTCTCTTCCATGGTATCTGTTCCGTGAGTGACAACAATACCGTCGACATCCTTCTGGGCCAACAGTTCGTTGATTCTTTTTGCAAGTGTAAGCCATACATTGTCACTCATATCCTGTGAACCGATATTGACTACCTGCTCACCCTCAACATTGGCAATATCCTTGATTGCGGGCACTGCGTCGAGCAAAGTACCAATTGCAACCTGACCGGCCGAATAGTTGGTCTTTGTAGCTGATGTACCCGAACCGGCAATGGTTCCGCCGGTAGCAAGAATACGGATATTAGGTTTACTCTGGGCAAAAGCCACTGTAACCGACAGAAGCAACATAGTTGCAAACGCAAGACATTTTCTAAAATTCTTCATAATATTAAAATTAATAATTCGTCTCTTTAACAAACATACAAGGTAATGTTTTGTTCCATTCCATTCAATTAAAAAATAGACTCCGCAGTCTCTGTAGTCAACAGTTCCAGTGCTTTCATTCCCATTACCGAATTGCCCTTGGCATTGAGTCTTGGACTCCATACCGCAACGGAATAGCGCAACGGATATATGGCGGCAATACCACCACCGACTCCGCTCTTACCAGGCAGACCAACAAGATAGGAGAACTCGCCGGCCTCGTCGTAAAAGCCACATGTCTGCATTACAGCATTCATGCGCTTCACCTGAGATGAGGTCAGCGAAACACCTGCATAGGAGAATGTTTTCTTGTGATTGGCAAAAGCAAGAAAGGCTTGGGCCAGTTCCTTGCAATTCATCTCCAAAGAACATGTCAAAAGATAGAATTGCAGAACACGCTCTACATCGCACTCTATAGTCTTGTGATATTTCAGCATATTTACTATAGCCGCATTCAGATAGGCACACTTGCGTTCGGAAAGCGCAACCTCTCTATTGTAATCGACACTTTCGGAACCGCATAACTCGCGCACAAATGCAAGGAACTCCTGCTCGGGATCCTCCAATGAGGTAAGCAGAATATCGGCCAGTACCAGGGCACCGGCATTCATGAAAGGATTACGCGGAATACCGTTCTCAACCTCTAGCTGTACAAGCGAGTTGAAAGCTGTACCCGAAGGTTCTTTGCCAACTCTGTTCCACAACGCCTCACCTTTGAGTGAGAGACACATGGCAAGAGTAAAAACTTTTGAGATACTTTGAATGGAGAAGCGTTCACATGCATCATTAATAAGATAGACATCACCATCAATGGTATTAATGCACATACCGAATTTATCGGGTGCAACCAATGCCAACGCCGGAATATAATCGGCAACCTTACCAACTCCTTTAAGTGGTTCTACAGCACTATATATCCCTTCTAAAATTTTCTGATAATCCATGCTATCACTTGTCATCAACTATTATGAAACACTTGACAAACATTATGTAATAGTGCAAAAATAACAAAAATCCTTAAAAGAACAATACAAAGCCAGGAAATCAATTTAAAATAAAAAAACAGCCCGTTGCGTATGCAGCGGGCTGTCGGCAATATAACAGTAATCAATATTTCACAGAATATACAAGTTTGCCATTTACATCATAGAGATTACCTGTAACGGTAGGAGTATTCTTGAAATCCTGATCGAAAGACATTGTAAGTTTACGGACAGTCTCCTTGATACTGTTGAATGTATCGGTATCGGAATCCATTTCTTTCTTTGTCATATCAATCTTATAAGATACAGTACATGTAGTCTCTCCTGTTATCTTTATGGATGTTATGGTAAAGTTCAACATCTCAGCACCAAGACTCTTAGGCAATTTCGTCTGCAGGCTTCTTGCGGTAGCATGCCATCCATCCTGTTTCTTGACCTCGACCCATGCACCATTCTCCCATTTTACAGTTGTGTACAATGTTCCGTTGGCTCTATAGTAGTGCTTGATTGTCTGCAGGCTGTAGTCCTCGTTATAGGTATATGCAATTTTGTGCCATCCGGCAGCGCAATCGACAGGCTTATTGCTTGTTCCGTAACATGCCATCTCTACTACCTTGCTTGTATTAGGAACATAGCTATAGCGGATTACATGAACATCATTTACCAACATTGGAAGGAAATCCTTGCCAAAATATGCTTCCTCGACGGTATTGCCGAATTCATCATGCTTGTATGTGATCTTATGGTATCCGTCGGAACATAAAGTCGGCTTGTCTTTAGTATTAAAGTAAGAAATAGAAATTACTCTGTTATTCTTGTCATACTCTTTACGCATTATAGACCAGGACTCTCCTGCTGCATTTACAAAGTTCCCCTTGCTGTCCTGACCTGCAACATAAATCATATTACCCCATTTGTCATATTCGGCAATGCCTACCGGCGGGAACTCTGACACCGGCATTGGATTGCCGTCGGTACCAAAGAAACATTGTTTCACAATATTACCGAACACATCATACGCATATGTTGCACTACTCCAGCCTTCGGCCGAACGACATGGTTTCTCATCAACACCAAAATATGATGTTGCTATACATTCGCCTTTGTCATTATATTCATATCGGCATATAGCAGCACCAATTTGTGACGAAATAGTGAGTTTGCCATTGCTGTTGTAGAAGCGCTCTTCAATTTTCTCGTTACGGCTATTATATGTATATTCATACTTGTGTATACCATATGTGTTGAGAACAGGCTGACCATACTGGTAACATGCCAAAGTACGCAGATTGTCATTATCGTAATATTCGTACTTGAATACTACGTAGCCATATGCAAGTTTTTCATCTACACCAACAGGAACGTTCTCTATAATATTACCTTTGTCGTCATACTTGTAATTATAACCGGCAACACCATCAATGCTCACCAATGTACCATCAACACCATAATATCTTTCGGTAGCAATCTCATAATTGTCATAAGTATATTTAACTTTATGATAGCCTTTGGATATAATTACCGGTTTCTCTTCACTGTTGTAGTATATATCCTCTGTGAGGTTGCCATTCTCGTCGTACACCATCTCATTTACAGCATAAAGTCCATTTCCGTTCATGAGAGTTTCACCATCTGTATCATAATATGAAATACGTGTACGTTTTCCGACTGAATTATATTCAATTTTAATGACACAGCTGTTATTATTGTTCACTGCTGGCTGAAGATCGGAACCAAGATTTATAACTTCTGTAACATGGTTTTTATCATCATAAGCCAACATTAGACCATAGCTTCCATTCGAATCGGCACATGGAATTCTGTTATTGTCATAATATACGCATTTCACAACATTACCCACAGAGTCCAGTTCATTGATTACACCGGCATGGCCTGCTGCACTTATCATGAGTTCACCATCCTCATCATATGTCCAATACTCGAGTATATTTCCGTTTGCGTCATTGACACATGTCTGCACCGCACAAACTCTAGCAGACTTAATAGGATTGCCATCAACATCAAAGAATGACTGTTTTGTTACATAACCGTTCTCGTCGTACTCGTATTCAACATATGCAAAGCCATTGATTGTTGAGAACATAAGAGCCATATCGGCATCTACAAGCTCTTTTTTCTTAAGAAGTCCATTTTCATCATATGTCATTCTTATTCCTGCAATTCCATTCATTTTTGGATACATGACATTTCCATCACCATCCTTATGCACGGCATAAATGCAGTTACCATTCTCATCAATATCAAGTTCATAAACCGAAACTCCATCCTTGGCATCGTATGCAGGCTCCCCATCGATTGTAAGGTATGTTGCACGAATCCAGTTATCCTCTTCGTCATACTCGAACTGTTTGACACCAAGTCCCCATGCTGTAGCTTTGGGTTCACCATCGATTCCCACATATTGAATCTCTACAGGACGTCCCTTTTCATCACGTTTATAAACACGTCCATATATACCATTCGCATCGCTTACGTCGGAATTGTCGAAGCTGCGGAATCTCTCGCTCTTGATAAAACCATTGCTGTCGAACTCCAAAGACCAACGTGATATGCGGCCATTGTCCGAATCGTCCTCGTCAAAGGCATGATTATAACCAATAGTCTGGTTAGATATGGTACGTTCTGTACCAAACTCGTCATCGTATTGGAAAACCACAAGATTTATCTTTCCGTTCTTGGTACGGTAACTCTTCACATACTGAACCTTTCCTGCACGGTCCTTTACAATAACACGCGACACATTGCCGTCTTTATCGTAGAAGAAATGCTGGTCGACAGGGCGCTCATATCTCTCGCTTTCACCATCGTCAATAATACTTCCAACGCCGTTTACATGTGATACTCTTATAAGGTCACCCTTCTGATAGTAGAACTTATATGAACGGGATATTGCACTTTGCTCGCTTGATGAGAGTTCGCCTATTCCTACAGGAACACCCCAACACTCGGCATAATCCTTATAATACTCTACCCTTACTCTCATATAGTCCCATAATCCTACACCTGCAACCATCAACAACACAATAGGAGCAACAATGGCAATCTTGGCCCATACACCCATTTTGCTGGGGTATACTGCACGGTGCAGAGCCTTTTTGAACTCTTCACAACTACTGTATCGCTCCGAAGGATTCTTGGCTGTCGCCTTGTCGACCACTCCCTGTATTCTTTCGGAGATATATTTATAGTATGTTTTCATTCGGGGAAGTTCTTCCTCGACCACCTTCATGTTTATCTCATACTCGGTGAGTGTTGTGGTATCATATGGTGGATTACCAGTGAGCATATAATGCAAAAGCACACCAAGTGAATAGATATCGGAACGTTCATCAAGATGTTCGCCACGAATCTGTTCCGGGCTCATATAAGATGGAGTACCCATAATAACTGTGCGCTTCTCTTCTTCGCCATTATTCTTGATAATCTCTGCAATACCGAAATCAAGAATCTTTGGACCACCGTCTTCTGTTATTACAATGTTGGCAGGCTTTATGTCTCTATGGAGCCTTTTTATCTTATGGGCATAGCCTACAGCATCGAGTATAGGCTCAAATATGGAACAAATGCGCTCCTCGACAATGAGACCACTAACATTCTTTATATAATCCTCGAGATTTACACCCGAGGCATATTCCATTATAAGATAAATGTTTCCCTCTTCGTCTACCTGATAGTTCTTGAACGAAACAATATTGTTGTGGTTAAGCGCAGCAAGATGTTCGGCCTCCTTTTGAAGCAACTCACGTGTAAATGAGTTTGCCATGTTTGACTTAATT
>JAFZFM010000015.1 GCA_017555865.1 Bacteroidaceae bacterium | reverse complement strand
GCTTTCTCTGCAATGCCGCTTGTAGCCATTTTATTTATATTTAATATTTGCAAGATTAGTTAATTTTCAACAAAAATCAAAGTTTGTAATATATATTTAAATTTTTTTATAAAATTCGCAATATCATTTTTTCTTTTTTCTGCTGTTGTGTGGTTGGTTTTTATTCCATATCTTCGCGTCTGGATTGTTTAAGACAGATATGCAAAAATGGATGTAAATGAGATTATAGACCGTTTCTATCCTCAGGATAATGAGTTGAAAAATATTTACATTGTTCACGCCAAAAAGGTGGCTTCGCTTGCTTTGGAAATGGCAAGGAAACATCCCGAACTGGATATTGATATGCAGTTTGTGGAAGAGGCCGCAATGTTGCACGATATAGGTATATTCATGACCAATGCACCGCGTATATATTGTTTTGGTACAGAAGATTATCTGTGTCACGGTTATCAAGGGGCCGAGCTGCTTCGTGCATTGGGATATGAACGTCATGCAAGGGTGTGCGAGCGCCATACAGGTACGGGCTTGAGGAGTTCACAGATTGTGGAGCATGGTTGGAATCTGCCGGTAAAGGATTTTGTGCCCGAGACGTTGGAGGAGCAACTGATATGCTTTGCCGACAAATTCTATTCCAAAACAAAGTTCCTTCACGAGGCGCGTACATTTGAGCAGGTTGAGGCCAGTATGGCAAAAATATCGGATGAAGCTGTGGAAAAAGTACGTGTGTGGGCGAAAATGTTCATGTAGATTGTCCGTTTTCATAAATATTGTTTCGCGAAGTGCTTTTTTGTCTCAAAAATTAAGAAATACTCCTTTTTATTTCGTATTTTTGTGAGCCCTTTATTAGGGGAATGATTGATGGGTAGATTTATTGGTAAAATATTCCTGACCGCAGTTCTTGCGGTTTCTATTCTGGTGACTGTTGCTGGCAAGGCCAATGCCTTGGGCTTCGGTCCCTATTACTCTATTCATTTGTTGTCTGATACCATAGCAACCGATTCTCTGAATAGTAATGACAGTGTAGCAAAGCCTGCCAAGAAAAAGGATGCCATTGATGCTCCTGTATATTACGAATGTACCGATTCTATGGTGTGGTCGCGTGGCGGAAACGCATATCTTTATGGTAGCGGAAAGGTAAACTATGACAAGATAGAACTTACAGCCAACGTCATAAAGATGAACATGGACAGTAGTATTGTGCGTGCAACAGGTACTGTGGATTCTCTGGGTGTTGAAGTAGGATTGCCCATTTTCAAGGATGGTGAAACTCCGTACGAGTCGGACAGGATTGCATACAATTTCAAGACCAAAAAAGGATTCATCAACAACGTTTATACCCAACAGGGTGACGGCTTCATAATGGGAGGAAAGGCCAAGAAGGATTCGTCCGAGGTATTCTACTCGCAGAATGGCCAGTATACCACCTGTGATGCCGAGCATCCACACTTCTATATTAAACTTACCCGTGCAAAGGTGCGTCCAAAGAAGGATGTGGTTTCTGGTCCTCTGTATCTTGTTGTTGAGGATGTACCTCTTCCTCTTGCACTTCCTTTTGCCTATTTCCCATTTACAAGCAGTTATTCGTCGGGTATAATAATGCCTACCTATGGCGATGAGACTGAGCGTGGTTTCTATTTGCGGGACGGCGGATACTATTTTGCAATAAGTGACAAGGTTGACCTTCGCCTTACAGGTGAAATCTTTACCAAGGGTTCATGGGGATTGGGAGCCGAATCTACATATGCCAACCGTTATAAATACTCGGGAAGCTTTGACTTCAGTTACCTTGTGACCAAGACCGGTGAAAAGGGATTGCCCGATTATGCGGTAGGAAAGAACTTCCGTTTGCAGTGGAGTCATCGTCAGGATCCAAAGGCACACCCTAACAGCAACTTCTCGGCAAGTGTGAACTTTGCGACATCAAGCTATGAGCGTTCGAATCTCAACAGTATCTATAATCCAATGCTCAATTCTCAAAGCATGAGAACTTCGAGCGTGAGCTATTCCCGTACATTTCCCGAGATCGGACTCTCGATATCTACGACAATGAACGTTGCGCAGAATATGCAGGATTCGACACTTTCGTTGACCTTGCCTAGTCTCAATGTGTCGTTGTCAAAGAAATATCCTTTCCGTAGAAAGAAGAGAATGGGTGATGAACGCTGGTATGAGAAAATCTCTTTCTCGTACAGCGGACAGATGAGCAACAGTATAAACACAAAGGAGGACCTGCTGTTCAAATCTAACCTTGCCGATGATTGGCGAAATGGTGTCCAGCATAATATCCCCATCAATGCAACGTTCCAGCTGTTTGATGTAATCAATATCACACCAAGCATTAATTATACCGAGCGTTGGTATTTGAAGAAGGTTAACCAGGAGTGGGATTACGCCACAAACAGTGTTGTAAGGGATACTGTACATGGTTTCCATAGAGTCTATAACTATAACCTCTCCCTGTCGGCCAATACAACGTTGTATGGTTTCTATCAGCCTGCAGGTTTTCTCAAGAACAGCCGTGTACACACAGTACGCCACGTCTTCAAGCCTACTGTTTCATTTACTTATGCTCCCGATTTCGGAGATTATAAGTATGGATATTACGATACCTATGTGTACACCGATGAAAACGGCGAGGCACGTACTGTGGAGTATTCTCCCTATCAGAACAGCCTTTACGGTGTTCCCTCAAAGGGTAAGACTGGTAGTGTGTCGTTTAGTATAAGCAATAATATTGAGATGAAGTGGCGCACAAAGAACGATTCTTTGAAGAAGGTGAGTCTTATTGATGAACTCGGTGCCTCAATTTCATATAATCTTGCAGCAAAGACAAAACCTTGGAGTAACCTCTCTACGCGCCTGCGTTTGAAGTTGACCAAGAACTATACGTTCAGTCTCAATGCAACATGGGCAACCTATGCCTACCAGTTCAATGAACGTGGTCAGGTTGTTGTCGGCGACAGGACTGAGTGGTCCTATGGACGTTTCGGACGCTTTCAGGGTATGAGCCAGAATCTCTCATATACCTTCAATAACAAAACTTTTGATAAGATAAAAAAGTTCTTCCAGGATGAGGAGGAAAGTGGTGAAGAGAATACCAATAATGCGGAAAATAAGCCCGAGGGCGATGAGGCTGTTGTAGCAAAAGGATCGTTCAGGGATACGAGCAAGATTAAGTCAAAGGATGCCGATGTGGACGAGGATGGTTACATGCCTTTCAAATTCCCATGGAGTTTTACGGTTTCTTATGGTATTATGATGGCCGAGAATACTGCGGCAAAGATTAACGTAAAGACCATGAGATATCCATATAAGTTTACTCAGAATATGAACTTCTCGGGTAATATCGGAATATCGGACAATTGGAGAATCAACTTCACTTCGGGTTATAACTTCCAGTTCAAGAAACTGACAACCACTACAATGAATATATCACGCGACCTGCACTGTTTTGAAATGTCATGTGGTATTGTGCTTAGCCCATATACATCATTCAATTTCAGCTTCCGTGCAACATCACAAATGTTGGCCGACGCCCTCAAGTTTGACAAGCGTAGCGGTGGTAGCAGCAATGTCCAATGGTATAATGACTAAGGTAAAAAAACGGCAATTGCCGTTTTTTTTGTTTTTACCATTCTATCTCTTCTTTACCGTGCATGGCTAGGTATCTGTTTGCAGTACTGAAGTGTCTGTTTCCAAAGAATCCCTGGTAGGCCGATAGTGGAGACGGGTGGGGTGATGTAAGCACCAGGTGTCTGTTGCGGTCGATGAAGGCGCCTTTCTTCTGTGCATAACTTCCCCAAAGTATAAATACAATGTTCTCTCGGCGGTTGGCAAGTTCACGTATCGCGGCATCGGTAAACTCCTCCCATCCTTTCTTCTGGTGCGATCCGGCTTGCGAGGCTCTTACTGTAAGTGTCGCATTCAGGAGCAGAACCCCCTGGTCGCTCCAGCGTGTAAGGTCTCCGTCACGTGGAATTGGCGTTCCCAAGTCGCTTTCAATCTCTTTGAATATGTTTGTGAGTGATGGGGGAAACGCAACACCTTTATTTACCGAGAAACAGAGACCGTTTGCCTGTCCGGCTCCATGATATGGATCCTGTCCCAGAATTACAACCTTCACCTTGTCGAACGGACAGTGGTCGAATGCGTTGAAGATGAGTTTTGCCGGTGGGTATATTGGAGTGGAACCATTGTATTCCTCTTTGACAAATGCTGTGAGGCGTTTGAAATAATCTTTTTCAAACTCCCCCGATAGGACATCTTTCCAACTCTGTTCAATCTTTACACTCATATTTATATAAGAGGGATATTGAGTTTCTTACATTCGTTACGCATCTCTTCGGGCCAGATACTGGACTGTATTTCTCCAATATGCGCCTTTTTAAGCAAAAGCATACATAGACGTGACTGACCGATACCTCCACCTATGCTCAGTGGCAGTTCGCCATCGAGCAGACGGCGGTGGAAATAGAGCTGCTTGCGATCCTCTTTGCCCGATTTCTCGAGCTGGTGAAGTAGTGCCTTTCTGTCGACACGTATTCCCATGGATGATAGTTCCATGGCTTTGCCAAGAACATCGCTCCATATCATAAGGTCACCGTTAAGTCCAAAGAACCCATCTTCGTTAGGTGTGCTGTAGTCGTCATAGTCCGGGGCACGGTTATCGTGTGGCTTGCCGTCACCAAGTTCGTTGCCGATACCTATTATAAATACAGCTCCATATTTCTTTGTAATGGTCTCTTCACGCTCTTTGGGTGTTAGGGCTGGATATGCTGCACGCAGTTCTTCGCTGTGTATGAATTTAATACTATCGGGTAATGATGGTTTCAGTTGTGGGTAACATTCACTCAATGTGAACTCTGTATGCAGTATTGCCGAATAGATTTCTGTTACAATCTTTTTGAGAAATTCTACACTTCTTTCCCTTTCGTTAATCACACGTTCCCAGTCCCATTGGTCTACATATAGTGAATGCAGGTTGTCGAGTTCTTCATGTGCGCGTATGGCGTTCATGTCGGTATATATGCCGTATCCTTGGGCTATGCTGTATTCGGCCAGCGTAACACGTTTCCATTTGGCCAGTGAGTGGACAACCTCTGCTACAGCTCCATCCATATCCTGTATTGGGAAACTTACAGCGTTTTCAACGCCGTTCAAGTCGTCGTTTAGTCCTCTTCCCTGCAATACGAACAGAGGAGCTGTTACTCTTCTTAGGCGTAGTGACGATGATAGGTTAAGCTGGAATGTCTCCTTTATCTGTTTAATGGCAAGTTCTGTCTGTTTCAGGTCAAGTAATGGCCTGTATGGTGTTGGTAGCTCGTATAATTTCATTTGAACTGACAAATTGTGTGTGAATTAATCTTGTTGCTTTGCTTTTTGATGTTCTTTTTGTTTAGAACTGTCTGTTTATTGCAAAGATACGCGAAATGCTTTGAAAATGCTAATTATTTATAGCTAAAGATTGATGTAGTAGCTGTTTGTTTAGAGTATTCGTAATACTATTCCTCTTTTTTGTTGATATAACCACTGCGGTTTGCTCTTTTTTGTATATCTTCGCGTTCGTAAATCCAAAAAGGTTCCGTAGCTTAGCTGAATAGAGCGTCAGATTCCGGTTCTGAAGGTCGTGGGTTTGAATCCCACCGGGATCACTTGGCATGCCGCACTTGTATGTGGCATGTTTTTTTTATCCATTTTCGTCACTTTTTTTATTTTTGCCGAGATAAAACCATAGAATGGTTCATGATTAATCATTTTTTCATTATTTTTGCGTTAAGAACCATGCCTTGCCTTGTCATGGCTGTATATTGATATTGCATGAAAACCGTCTTATATTATATAACAGTTGCATTGTTGTTTCTGCTCAACAAGTTGCCGATGTGTGTTCTGCACCTTTTGTCGGATATACTCTATTTCCCCATATACTATGTAGCACGTTACCGTCGTAAAGTGGTTCGTGACAATCTTGTAAAATCTTTCCCGGAGAAGGAACTTAAAGAGATTAAGAGAATAGAGAAAAAGTTCTATCATTCGCTCTGTGACTATTTTGTCGAAATGATAAAGTATTATGGAATGAGTGAGAATGAAATACGTCGCCGCATGAAGTTCGTGGGGCATGAAAAGTTGCAGGCAATGCTTGATAAAGGGCACTCCTGCGTGCTTTATATGGGACATTTTTTCAATTGGGAGTTTGTGACATCCATATCCTTGCATGTTGGTGGTGATGATATAGTGGTGGGTGACATATATCATCCTCTTGAGAACAAGAACTTTGACGCGCTTACCAAGCGTATGCGTGACCAGTATGGTGCGGAGTCCATTACAATGGCCAATACACTGCGTCGTATAATGCAGATTACAAAGGAAAAAAAGAGATATCTTATAGGCTTTATTGCCGACCAGGTGCCTACTTGGGAATCAATAAATCACTGGGTTGATTTCTTTCACCGTGATACCCCTGTGTTTACAGGTACAGAAAAGATTGCAGCCCGTACTCATGCGGCATTGTTCTATGCCCGCATGGTACGCGAGAAACGTGGGTATTATACATTGCATATAGAGCAGTTTGCCGATGATGCAGCGCTACTACCTGAGTTTGAAGCAACAAATATCTATTATAAGCTTTTGTCCGAAAACATACGCCAGACACCCGAGTTATGGCTGTGGACACACAAACGTTGGAAACGTACACGCGAAGGTTATGCAAAACGTGAGGCAAAGCGAATAGAGGATCGTAGAAGGTTAGTTGAAAAGGCAAATAAAAATGTATAAAGTATTACTTATAAGCGGAACCAAGAACGGTGGAAACTGGATTCTCTCCCAAACAAAAGGTGGAAAGGGTATCTCTAGTTGTGGTAAATATCAATTCTTTGTAAATGAGAATATAGAGGACCCGGATTTTGTTATAATCAGAGGCAAGGCTTCAAGGGAAGAGATGACATTCAATATTGCGCCCGAGAATGTTATATTGACAACAAGTGAGCCCTATTCTGTATTGGAATACCCACGTGATTATTGTAGACAGTTCGGTCTTGTATGTTCGTGTCAGGAACAGTTGAAACATAAGAATGTGAAGTTTACGCCTGCAATCATATTTTGGTTTGCCGGTGTGAAGTTCGATTCCAAGGGACGTCCATCATCGCTTAAAGATTATGATTATCTGAAGGCTGCACCTACTCCGCAGAAAACAAAATTGATGTCTGTTGTAAGTTCTACAAAGGCATTTACCAAAGGCCATGTCGACAGAATACGTTTTGTGGAGCGCCTGAAAGAGTATTATGGTGACAAAATTGATATCTTTGGTAGAGGATACAAGGATTTTGAAGATAAGTGTGATGTTGTTGATCCATATAAATACCATATTGTTATAGAGAATACAAGAGCCAAGTATTATTGGACCGAGAAACTTGCCGACAGTTTTATATGTGAGTCTTTCCCAATATACTATGGTTGCACCAATGTGGATGAGTACTTCCCCGAAAGTGCATATTCAACAATCGACATTCATGATTTTGAAGGCTCTGTAAAGAAAATCGATGAACTGCTGGCGAATAATGCATACGAAAAAGCAAAGCTTTTGTTGAAAGAGTGTAAGGACAAGGTTCTTGATGAGTATAACCTGTTCAACTATCTTGCGCGTATAATGGACGGAATGAATCCCGATTTGCCACGTAAGCAGGTTACCATAAAACCATGCAAGTCAATGCACAGCATGCATAATGTATACAATTATATGGTAAAACGCAATATATTTAAAGTACGTCGCTTTTTCCATCGTCTTTTCAACAAGAATTCGCTTTACTGATAATATTAATAAAAAAATGCAGCCCGTGCTGCATTTTTTTATTAATATGTATATCGGCTTCATTTATCCTCGGTGAGTCCTATCTGTCCATCCATAATGGTAAGTGTCTCTCTTGTATGACAATACTCTTTATGCGCAATGGAGTTCTTCTCCTTAAAACGGTTGCACTTTATGTCAAATATACCGCAGAAGAGTTCGTACAGCATGTCATTTGTCCAGTATTTGTTGCAGTTTTCCTTCAACGCTGCAGTGCGTTCAGGGTGCGTAGCCTGGTACTCGTCACTCATCCACATCATCATTGGAATACGTGAGTTGACAAAGTCCTTGGGTGCGCGTCGGCGTGAATTGGTTGGTGTACAACCGTGGTCCGACATATACAGCATGGCCTGCATGTTCAGATGTTAACGGCCATATTCATAGAACTGACGTACCACGTCGTCGGTATAATGCAGGGAGTTCTTGTACTCGGTCAGGTTGTCGTACTCTTCGGCTTTTCCCCACACTCGTGCTTCCTGTGGAAAACGGTTTACAAAATTGAAATGATTGCCTATCAGGTGCAATACAACAAAATTATTCTCTTTGGGGTCTACCTCGTCAAGAT
>JAFZFM010000168.1 GCA_017555865.1 Bacteroidaceae bacterium | reverse complement strand
TCCTCAGTCACTACGTGACAGCCAATTGCTCCCCTGCCCTTAGGGGAGCTCCGCGAAGCGGTGAGGGGTTAAAACAGAGGAGCACTAAGATAGTTAAATCAAAAGACTTGAGTCCTCCTCATGGAGACTCCTCAGTCACTACGTGACAGCTCCTCTATAAACAGAGGAGCACCCCGGTGGCCGCAAGCAGGAGGAGTCCAAAACCGGGGAGGGCTGGGTGGGGCCGTACTCACACACACTCCTGTCATTCTGACGACCGAAGGGAGGAAGAATCTCTACCCGCACTGCCCAAGCAGGCTATGACAGAGATCCCTCACTGCGTATCGGGATGACAAAATCGCGTGTTAAATTAATTTCGGGTCAACGTCTATATCATTACCTATTTTTATATAATATGCCGTTCTTGGATGTAAATGGCCTTGATTGGAGAAGAATAAATACTGATTAATTTTGTCGCTTGATTTGCTTTTTGTAGTTTTAGCACCATACATTCATCATATATGGTACTATCTAAAACACTAACGTCATGAAAAAGAGCTGTTTGTTTTTAATGGCCGTTATGGCTTTGACAAGTATTACATCATGCTGTAATGATTCTGAGGATTTCCAGAAACCATCTGACGAAATCAGGTTGACAAGCGAAATCGCTCCTACCCGTGTCGTCTCGCCGGACTACCAGTCGACAAGGATTGTAGAGGGACAGCAGGTGGGCGTGACCATCACTGGCGCCAAGAGCGGGCACAGGAATGTGGCTTGGTATGTTGGAGAAGGCGGTGTACTGAGCAACACAGGGGAACCCGTCTATTGGGCAAAAGGGGATGTCACAATCACTGCTTACCACCCCTACAACCAGACATGGAGCGGCACAAGCCATAGGTTTACGGTAAGTACGGACCAGAGCAGTGAGAAGAACTACAGAAATAGTGACTTGCTATGGGCTACTGCGACGTCCTCTGTCACAGACGGTGCTGTCCCGCTTGTTTTCTCCCATAGGTTGGCAAAGATTAATGTAACATTAAGGAGTGAGGATATCGAGGAGTTGAGCGGGGCTACAATCAGTATTTGCGGAACAGGCACTGCAACTACGTTCAACCCGGAAGACGGCACGTTGTCGGGCGCAGCATCGAATGTCGCAGAGATAAAGGCTGCTGTAACTACAGCCACTGCATATACGGCCTCGGCAATAGTAGTACCACAGACCGTAGCAAGCGGGACAAAGTTCATAAAGGTTGAACTTGACGGCAGGAATTTCTACTATACCTTGAGTGCAAGCAAGGAGCTTAAAGCGGGATATTCCCACAACTACACATTGACTGTAAGCGAGGAGAAGAAGTGCATTTACTTGGGACACGAGGATATCACGGACTGGAAGGATGACAATAATAGCGGTTATGCCCAGGAAGAGGTGATTACTGTCCCCAACAACGAGCTGTGGTACACAACGAGCGACGAGAGGGCTGTCACGCTTTGCAACAGAAACAATAAATATGGGAATGAAGCAACAGACAATGTGTACGAGAACGGGAAGGGTGTCATCACATTCAGCGGTGGCGACTTGATGAGCATAGGCGATGCAGCCTTCAATGGGTGCGGCACCTTGACAAGTGTAATGCTCCCTGACTGTATAACGCACATTGAAAGTAGTGCATTCTATAGTTGCACTGCATTGACAAGCATAAACATTCCCAACAACGTGACCATTATTGACGCTGCGTTCATCAATTGCAGTGCCTTGACCAAGATCTCAATCCCCGGCAAAGTAACCGGTATAGCTGACTGCGCGTTCTTGAATTGTACTTCCTTAAAGGAGGTGCATGTGAAGGCGGTAAATCCACCGACAATATACAACGACACCTTCGAGAACTGCAGCGGGGACTTGACAGTATATGTACCGGCCGCGAGCATCGATGCCTACCGTGCAGCCGATAATTGGAAAGAACTGAACCTGGTAGGTGAATAGCAAAACAACGTTTTGCTATCGGTGAGTTCAATAATGAACGAACCAATGACCTCCATTTATCGGTGAGTTTTGCAGCCATTGGTCGCGTGCAGCATAGACGAAGTTTATGCCACGCGGGTGGCGAAAAGCAAAACGAACCAATGGCCTCCAGTTATCGGTGAGTTCATCGCTAGAGCGTTCCTCTGTTATTCAAAGAAAGCCACAAACAAAACTACAAACAAAACACTATAAAAAACGCGAAATTGTTGTATAGTTATACAACTTTGCATACTTTTGTACTATGAAAAAGATAATAGCATACAAACGGTATTATTCCGACTTCATGGCAAAGCTGTCGCAACCTGAACGAATAAAAATAATGCGCGCATTGTTATTATTTGAAACTGAGGACAAAATACCGCATCATTATATAAAGTACATACGCGACGGGATATATGAATTCCGTGTGAATTATGGCAGCAATGAATTTCGTATCTTCTTTATATACGATGGTGACACTGTTGTTGTTTTATTCAATTGTTTCAAGAAAAAAACTCAAAAAACGCCTGATAGCGAAATCAAGAGAGCTATACAACTAAAAAAAGAATATTATGAGCAAAAAGAATGAAATTTACGATGTAAGCGCCGAATTGGCAAGAGAGTTTGGCGAAATTGGGACTCAAAGCCGTGCCGAAGCAACCGAGAAGGCTTGGGAGGAATACAATGCACAGATATTGCTTGATGCTCGTAAGAATGCACGTCTGACACAGGCTGAACTTGCCAGGCGTATTGGAGCTGACAAAGGTTATATATCACGCATTGAACGAGGCATAACTGTTCCTACAGTTGCGACCCTTTACAAAATTGCGGCTGCAATGGGATTAACTGTTGAATTGAAACCTATTTGAC
>JAFZFM010000014.1 GCA_017555865.1 Bacteroidaceae bacterium | reverse complement strand
GATAAAAAACGAATTGACAGATATAAAATCTCCACAGCATTGTAAATGCTGTGGAGATTTTATTATTAACCTATAATGTCTAAGATTCAAATTTCAACCTCCAGCCCGTCATATGCAAGATGTACATTTGATGGCAGACACTTCTCTATTTTTGCATGCAGGCCAATGTGGTGCATCATATGCGTAAAGTATGCAGCACGTGGTTTAACATGGTCTATAATCTGCAAAGCCTCAAGTACAGTCTGGTGTGTATGATGAGGTTTTGAGAAACGCAATGCATTTATCACAAGCACCTCTACCCCGGCAAGTTTTTCAAGTTCACCAGGTTCAATATAACTCATATCGGTTATGTATGCAAGCTTGCCGAAACGGTATGCCGTTATAGGAAACATTCCATGAAAAACCCTGAACGGTGTAACATCTATGTCGCCAACACGATATGTACTGTTATGGTCAATACTGTTTATTCTGATGTTTGCTACACCAGGGTATTTTATTCGGCCAAAACAGTACGGAAACATTGAACGTATCTGCATTTCGGTCTCACGGTCGGCATAGATTGGCATTTCTCTGTTATGAGTGAATGGACGAAGGTCATCAATTCCCACAAGGTGATCATAGTGTTTGTGGGTCATGAGCAGTGCGTCAATTTTCTTTACATCGGCACGCAATATCTGTATACGGAAATCTGGACCGCAATCAATGAGTAAAGTTGTATTGCCATCTTGAACCAATGCAGAACTACGCAGACGACTGTCGCGGGGATCGGTTGAAGTACATACCTCGCACTTGCAACCAATCTCAGGTACTCCGGTAGATGTTCCTGTTCCTAAAAAAGTAATTTTCATTGCATTAGCCTATTACATTAACCTCCATATGCAAAGTCACTCCAAACATTTCCTTAACCGAATCCACAACGGCACGGGCAAATTCAAGCACATCGGTTCCAGTTGCATTACCACGGTTCACCACAACAAGGGCCTGGTGTTCATACACACCCACATTTGGATGAGGTGTCTTCTTCCAGCCACATTGTTCTATAAGCCAACCGGCAGAAATCTTTACATTTCCTTCATCTACCACATATTGCGGCATAGTTGGATATTCTTTTTTCAAAGCGGCTGCAAAATCTTTCGACACAACAGGATTCATAAAAAAACTGCCGGCACTGCCCACACGTGATGGTGAGGGAAGTTTTGCTTCGCGTATCTCGCATACGGCACGGCGCACATTGGCAAGAGATTCGCCACCAAGTTCATCAACTTTCTCTTTAAGGTTACCATATGACAACTTGAACTGCGGAACTTTACTCAAACGATAGGTTACGTATGCAATTATATTCTTTCCTTTCTCCTCGTTCTTGAAAACACTGTCACGATAAGCAAAATGGCAATCGTCATGATTAAATATGCGATATTCGCCACCATTCATGGTTATAGCTTCAACATTCACAATGAGTTCACCTGCCTCTACTCCATATGCTCCTACATTCTGTACAGCACTTGCACCTACCTCACCCGGAATTGCCGAGAGGTTCTCAAGTCCATACCATCCATGCTCCACTGTATAAGCAACCAACTCGTCCCAATTGACACCACTGCCCACACGCAGCAAAATATGAGTATCAGTTTCATCAACCACCTCTATTCCCATGATTGATGAATGAAAAACCGTTCCTTTAAAATTGGCTACAAATAGCAGGTTGCTTCCGCCACCTATTACAAGCGACTCACCATCGAAACCATCGGCAAGGAATTCTCTTATCTCATCAACAGATGAGAAATCGACAAAGCACGCGGCTGTAGCCTCAATACCGAAAGTATTGTGAGGCAGAAGTGAGTATTCATTATATTGTTTTATCATGACATGCTGTATAATACCGCAAAATTAGTGAATATATTATAAACATGAAAAAATCCCGCGAACAAAAGCCCGCGAGATTTCAATATTTGGAAACTATTTGATAAATGGTACGGAATTTTAAAATTACAGAGCCTTTATTAAAGGAATGTAACAAGAACATTCCATATCGCCATCATGTGACATATTGAGCCTAAAAGCACAAATATATGAAAAACGGAATGAATGTACTTGACTTTATGAAGGCTGTATAGCACAGCTCCGGTTATATAGGCAACACCTTCGCCAACAACCCACAAGAATACCGACAAGGGAACCGATTGGTAGAACTGCTTCATGGCAACGACAATGGTAAGTCCCATTAGCACATAGCATACAGTCTCAAGTTTGTTGTTCTTTTTTAGAGTGCGGAATGCCAATGATGTTCCTAGTATGGCACATACCCAACAGAATGTGAATATACCCCATCCCCAATAACCTACATCGCGCAAGGCTATGAGCGTAAGTGGTGAATAGCTACCGGCAATATGCCAATATATTGCAGTGTGGTCAAGTTTTCTTAATATGCGTTTTGCACGGCTACCTTGATTGCATGCATGATAGGCTGTTGAAAAAATATAGGAACTGAGCATTCCGAATATATAAAGCAACATACTTCCTATGGCTATTGCATCGCCACCGCCAACAATCACCCTGTACAAAAAGAGAGCACTGACAACCACACCACCCACTATTCCTATAGCATGGGTAATAACATTGAACCGTTCCTCTCCTATTGAGTATGTTTTCTCCTTTTCATTTGTTGTTTTCATAGAAACGTAATATCTGTTTATTACAATGCTACAAAGTTAACAGGATTTTCGGTTATGGAGATTTTACTTAACTTTAATTACTGCTATAAAGAGAATTTTAAGTAAAAAACAACCGGGCTGTGTTCATTAACAGCCCGGTTGCCCGAATATTTGGTTATATACCTATTATGCAAACCACTTAACGTATGCGAAGTCCATACGGTGAGGAAGTTCCTCGTGGTTAGGATACATACGGAATGCAATCTTAAATGCACCTGCGTTTGTAGGAGCAATCTCTGCACCGAATGTAAACACGTTACCCTCGCGCTGTACAACCTCCAATGGATAAGTTGCAAACACATAGTCGTGACCCTTAGCGTCGGTATCCAACACAACGAGCTCAATAGCTACTGCATTGTCAAGACCCTTCTCGTCAACCTTAACTGTTACGCCATACTTCTCACCTGCAGACATTGCACCGTTGAGGAAGTCCTGAGGACCATCTACTGAGAGAACCTCAACAGCATTCCACTTGGCAGCAACCTCCTCTTTCCACTTGGCGAGCTCACGAACAACCTTAGAGTCGTTAGCGACGAGGTGATGATAACGCTTAGCCTGCTTGCAGTAGAACTTGCTATAGTAGTCATCGAGCTGACGCTTCATAGTGAAGTGAGGTGCAACCTCGGCAATAGACTTCTTGATACAAGCAACCCACTCGTCAGAGTAAGCTTTGCCATCGCGGTTGTAGTACATAGGAAGAATCTCGTTCTCGAGCAATGTGTAGATTGTAGCAGCGTCGAGCTGATCCTGGAACTCCTGGTT
>JAFZFM010000167.1 GCA_017555865.1 Bacteroidaceae bacterium | reverse complement strand
TCTCATCC
Source organism: Bacteroidaceae bacterium (assembly GCA_017555865.1). GTDB lineage: Bacteria > Bacteroidota > Bacteroidia > Bacteroidales > Bacteroidaceae > HGM04593. Next base: position 2,587 of record JAFZFM010000167.1, on the reverse strand, counting down.
CGAACGGCTTGACAGGGATACTCTTTACGAACTGCGTGTGATGGTGCGCAAGTATCCCTATTTCGATGTCGCACGCCTTTTGATGCTGAAGAATCTCTACCTTCTTCACGATGTCGAATTCGGCAAGGAACTGCGCGTGGCGGCGTTGTATCTTAAAAACCGTATACCCCTTTTCAATCTTATATCAGGGTATGACGATGTGGCTGCTGGAGAAGCTTTGCCCGATGATGTTCCCGTGGACAGGACAATCTCTTTGATTGATGCTTTTCTTAGTACGTTGCCTGCGGAGAATCTCTCGCTTGAAGCCGAAAGTGCGGCTGCTGTCGATTATGTTTCGGCCTATCTTAAAAACGGAGATAAGGCGGAAACTCCTGTATCGGCTATGCGTGGTCAGGACATTATAGATGAATTTCTTGCAAATGGCAATGAGCGTATAACGCTTGAGTTCACAGGTGGTGCCGATGACTCTGTTCCGGCGGCCATGCATGTCGATGAAGAGCCTGTTGCGGAAAATTCATTCTTTACCGAGACTCTTGCGAATATTTACATCAAACAGGGTAAATATGAGAAAGCTCTTGAAATTATTAAGCGATTATGTTTGGAATATCCGAATAAAAATCGTTACTTTGCAGACCAAATAAGATTTTTGGAAAAAATAATAAAATATACAAAAAGAAAATAATATGTATTTGCTTTGTGTTTCACTTATCGTTCTTGTATCGGTACTTATGTGTTTGATAGTTCTTATTCAGAACTCAAAGGGTGGTGGCTTGGCTACAAGCTTCGCATCTTCAAACCAGATTATGGGTGTTAGAAAAACTACAGACTTCTTGGAGAAGGCAACATGGACTCTTGCCGGTCTTATGGTTGTTATAAGCATTGTTGCCGCTTATACTCTTCCTACAAGAGAAGTTGTGGACTCTTTTGATGCTCAGGCAGTACAGACATACGAGACTGCTGCAGAAAATGCAGAACTTCCTGTAGAGGAGTAATAAAGACGTTCTAAAATACATGAGCCGACCTTTGGTCGGCTTTTTGTGTTTGTATATGCGGATTGTTCCCGGTGTCGGGCGTGTGTTGTCGTTTGTGTAAAAAAACGACATTGTCTTATGCGTTGTCTGCTTTTTTATTATATTTGCAATATTAAATGTCTGTTTGTGAAAATATTGGCGGATTATGCAATGCAAGCAGGCATTTGACTATGAAAATCTTATAGCATAACCAATATGAAGAAAAAAATGTTTTTTGCGCTGATAGCAGCACTTGTGTGTGTGAATATATCGGCCCAAGTTGTTTTGCCGTCCGACGGCAATGTCTATCGCCTTGTCAATGTAAAAACGGGAAAGGCAATGACAAATGGCGATGTTGCCGCTCATAATACCTATTTGAGCGAGGCTACTATTAATACAAACTCTAAAGGGCAGGAGTGGTGCTTTGTATCGATTTCGGACAAGGAGCCTATATACACTCTGTATAATATCAATTACGGCCAGGCTATTGATATGGCTTGGGGAGGTGGCGCCCCTGGTAAGTTGTTGCAGTGGGAGGGTACTTGTACCGATAATCAGGCGTTCTATGTGAATATTGTAAACGAAACGGAAGGTTTGATTCAGCTTCTTTACAAGAACGACCAGACAAAGGCATTGAAGGTGCAAGGTGACGGCTCATTGCAGGTCGTTGCCGGTGCTGCCGGTGAATCGACCTACTTCCGTTTGCAGTATGTCAAAAATGAGAAGGTGAATTATTTGCCTGTTGCGGGACGTAATTTTATAATCCGCGAAAAAAATACAGGGTATGCATTGAATACACGCGGAGACAATACAAATAATGCAAGAATATATCTTGATAGCTATAATCAGGACAAAAAGGAGAACTTTATTTGGCAGTTGCGTCGTAATGCATTGAATGTAGAGTATTGTCAGTTCTATGGTCCATACTTCGGTAAGGCTATCGATGTGGCTCTTGGCGGTGTGCAGTATCCTCTTCTGTGGGACCCTTCATACAGCAACGAGAACCAACAGCTACAGTTTATTCCGGTTGCCGGTGAGAAAGGAGTATATCGCATCAACTCCAAAAAGGGCGGTTCCTGGTATGGCTTGAAATATGACGGTGTAAATCTCTCTATGGCTTCCGGTTATGAAAGCGGTTCTTTGTTTACATTGGAGGGTGTTGCTCCCGATGACCTTCCTATGCCGAACGTATGGGAAGACGAAACATTCTTCGGCGAAAATAAAGAGGAAGGACATGCTGTCTATATGCCATACGCATCTGTGGCTGACATGAAAGCCGATGCACGCTATGAATTGCCATGGCTGGAGCCTGAAACGGCTAATTATGTGTCGTTGAACGGAGTGTGGAAACTGAATTGGGTCGAGACCATTGCGGAACGTCCCGGTAAAGCTGATTTCTGGTCTGACGATGCCGATGTTTCCAAGTGGGATGAGATTTCGGTTCCTTCGTGTCTTGAAATGAATGGCTATGGCGACCCTCTTTATATTAATGTGAACTATCCGTTCAATAACAATCCTCCGATGATAGAGATGAAGAATGATTTGCTTAATTCCGTAGCATCATATCGTCGTAATTT
>JAFZFM010000166.1 GCA_017555865.1 Bacteroidaceae bacterium | reverse complement strand
GCGGAAATCATTCAGTCCCTTGAGCAATGGAGTTGCAGCAAGATGACGGCGCACGTGCAATAGTCCCGGACGCTCGCCAAGCCACTCTACGCTATCCTTCACCTGCTCACGCAATATATCCATGCACTGGGCAAATGTAAAAGGAACTGCAGCCTCGCCATGTTCAAGATAGTGCTTCACATCGCGGAAAATCCATGGCTGGCCAAAACTGGCACGCCCAATCATCACAGCGTCAACACCATACTTGTCGAAACACTCCTTGGCACGCTCGGGAGTCTTCACATCACCATTACCAATGATTGGGATATGCATGCGAGGATTCTCCTTTATTTTGCCAATCAATGTCCAGTCGGCGTCACCTGTATACATCTGCGCACGTGTGCGTCCATGCACTGTAAGAGCAGCAATACCGCAATCCTGCAGTTGCTCGGCAAGTTCAACAATACACTTGCTGCTCTCGTCCCATCCCAAGCGTGTCTTCACCGTAACAGGTATTTTTACCGCGTCGACAACAGCCCTGGTTATTTCCAGCAGTTTTGGAATATTCTGCAACATACCGGCTCCACATCCCTTGCGGGCAACCTTCTTCACCGGACAGCCGAAGTTTATATCAAGGATATCGGGGTTCGCCAGTTCCACACGCTTTGCAGCCTCTACCATTGGCTCAACCTCGTTACCATATATCTGAATGGCAACAGGTCGTTCCTGGTCATACACCTGCAACTTGCGCACCGTGCTGTTTATATCGCGGATTAAAGCGTCGCTCGACACAAATTCGGTATATACCATATCTACTCCAAAGCGTTTGCACATGAGGCGGAAGGCCGCGTCGGTAACATCCTCCATCGGTGCAAGGAATACCGGATACTTTCCAAATTCTATGTTGCCTATCTTCATTGTCTAATAATCTGCTATGAATTTGTTATTTCCTTGCAAAGATATATCTTTGTAGACAAAATACAAACAGTATACACTTTTACACAGACAACAATTCATGTCATACTGAGCAATGCGAAGTATATCCAAAAGCCAATTATCCACATTTGGATTCTTCACATCCATTCAGAATGACAAATACGCGACTCTGTCATTTCCAAATACATCAACCATGAACTACAAAAGAAGTGATTTTGAAATTATGGCGCCTGTCGGCTCTCGCGAAAGCCTGGCTGCTGCAATACAGGCCGGTGCCAACTCAATATATTTCGGTATCGAACACCTTAACATGCGCGCCCACTCGGCAAGCGCATTCTCTATAGACGACCTTAAAGAGATTGCCCAGATATGCGACAGCCATGGCATAAAAAGCTACCTCACCGTGAATACCATCATCTACGAGGACGACATTGCCATGATGTACAAGATTATTGACGCAGCCAAGGAGAGCGGCATATCGGCCGTCATTGCAGCCGATGTTGCAGTTATGCAGTATTGCAACCGCGTTGGTGTTGAAGTACACCTCTCTACACAGCTCAACATAAGCAACAGCGAGGCTGTGAAGTTCTATGCCCAGTTTGCCGATGTTGTTGTTCTTGCACGTGAGCTAAAGATGGAACAGGTTGCAGCTATCCACGATGTGATAGTAAAGGAGAACATCTGCGGCCCTAAAGGAGAGCTGCTACGCATTGAAATGTTCTGCCACGGCGCTCTGTGCATGGCAATATCGGGCAAATGCTACTTATCTCTTCACCAGTTGGGACGCAGTGCCAACCGTGGCGAGTGTATGCAGGTATGCCGTCGCGGATACATTGTAAAGGACCGTGAGAGCGATATTGAACTGGAGGTTGACAACAAGTACATAATGTCGCCCAAGGACCTCAAGACCATACGTTTCATCGACCGCATGATTGAGAGCGGAGTGCGCGTGTTCAAGATTGAAGGACGTGCCCGTGGTCCCGAATATGTACAGACCGTTGCCGGCTGCTACAACGAAGCCCTTGAAGCCTACCTTGCCGGTGAACTCACCGACGAGAAGAAAGACGCCTGGGACAAGAGACTCTCAACCGTTTTCAACCGCGGATTCTGGGACGGCTACTATCAGGGACAGAAACTTGGCGAATGGAGCAATATCTACGGTTCACAGGCAACAGAGCGAAAGGTATACATTGGAAAGGCCATCAAGCACTTCTCTAAGCTTGGTGTAGGCGAGTTCCATATCGAGGCCGGCGAAATCAACGCCGGAGAGAAAATCCTTATCACAGGCCCAACAACCGGTGCCGTTTACCTGGAACTTGAAGACCCACGCGTGAACCTTGAACCTGTAGAAAAGGTAAATAAGGGCGACCGCGTATCGTTCAAGGTACCATGCAAGGTGCGTCCCAGCGACAAGCTATACAAGATTGTAAGTACAGGAATCGGCTGTTGCGAATAAGCCATAGATATATACATTCATAATTTAGCGCGACCTAAAGCTATAAAAAACTTTAGGTCGCGCTAAATATATCACCGGTATGACAATTTTTCTTTAAGCCATACGGCTATTTCTCTTTTTACATTGCAGTGGAAAATGTATAGCTAAGAATAGCATAAACAATTACAGGTTTTCTCTAGCAATCCAAGTGAATGTATAAGAATAGCCATTATATTTTAATGTCTGCTTTGTACCAATCAATCCATTTTTTCTTTCCATATGATAGGTCGCGCTACTTGGAACACAATCTCTGGATGAAGCAATATATTGTTTTATATTTTTTTCTAATTTGTCATTTGTTTTAATTAATGGATCTGATACATTCTTGCCCTCATTCATCAACTTCAAACTCTTATTGAACAAATCATATGCTACTATAAAATATGCTGCAGCCTGGAATTTATCTTTATTTAATATCCCTGCTCCTACTTCATAAAGCATAAGAGCTTCAAAGTAATAAACCTCTGGATACGAAGGATTAAGATTTATCACCTCTTTTATATATTTAAGCTTATTTCTATTGTCTTTTAGTATATATTTTTTATTAGCATCTTGTTCAGTTAAAATTACAATGATAGCCATATATGTTTTAAATTTTTCTTCATCTGTAATTTCCTCTGTTCCTTGCGAATAATACTCTATGGCATTCTTATAATATGTATAACAGTCTTTAAAATCCTGTACTATTTTAGTCTTATCATATTTCCTATAATACCTAACAGCAATTTGTTTTGCACTAGCATACGACGGTTTATCTTTATATTCTCTTCTTAATATATCAAGATATACATTTGATTCCGCATACGCTCGCAATGGACTATTCAGGACTTCTGCTCTAAAATTGGGGTCATCACCTTCTTTTGGCAAACGCGAAGCATAATGATTCTCAAGCCCAGCATAGTCGTTTTTTCTTACAAAATATCCTTCGGCTTGCCTCATAGCTACCTCTATATGATTTCTATTATTCGTAGCATCCCTAACAGTTTTGTCAGATGTTTTAGCTTCCAGATTTAATAATATACTGTCAGCACGTTGAAGCAGAAGAGACTTATCATTAATAAAATTCTCCTTCAGTTCTTCCACAGACAATCCTACTGCTTTGTCATAAATCACTTTATTGTTGGCTAAAATTGCAAAGTAATACAAGTGAATCATGTCAATGTTCAAATCATTGCATTTCAACATTTCTCGATATCGTGGATATGCAAATGTAGCAACATCTCTATCTTTATTCAACATATATTGTCGCCAACCATTCTCTGGCATAGTATCCACTGTAAATTCTCTGTAATCAGCAGTTATTCCCAGATATGAATATACCTGGTGAGCACGGAGTTTTGCTACAGAAAGGGTGTCCTTGGATTTCGTGCGGTCTATCTGCGAATTGAGTCTGCCAATGTCGCTCACAGCCATGTCGTATAGTTCCATGAGTTCGTCACGGAATTCAAGCATGCGGTCATAACGCTTGTTAAGGATAGTGTCAATATCTATCTTGGAGTGTATAATTGATACACCTTCGACATACAAATCCAATGTCTTTTCAGGGGTTGAAGTGAATAGCAGTTTCCAGGTATTGAAAAGTTCACCGGGAGGCGATATATCCAATCCTTCTTCGTACTCCCTCTTGTACAAGGTTCTCAATGCGTCAAGCTGGCCAGGCGAAAGTTCGGTAGGGCTAAAATATTTCCACTCGTTCACCTTGGGCATGTAGCCAATAAGTAGGCTGTCGGGAACAGTACTTTTCTTTACCACACTGTCTACAGCTACACTGTCGGCTTTAGTAGTAAGAGTATCAACAGCAACCTCTATACTGTCGACAGTGGTAGCAAGCGTATCAACGGCAACATTTATACTGTCAACATTGGTAGTAAGCGTATCAATGGCAACATTTATACTGTCGACATTGGTAGCAAGCGTATCAACGGTGACATTTATACTATCGATATTGGTAGTAAGAGTATCAACAGCAACATTTATACTGTCGACATTGGTAGTGAGGGTGTCAACAGCGACATTTATACTGTCGATATTTGTAGTGAAGGTGTCAACGGCAACCATAGCAACAGTACTATCTGATGATATGGCTACGGTATCAGTAACAGCCTGTGTACTATCAAGAACAGCAAAAGGCCTTGCATAAAATTCGTACCTCTTTACAACATCGTTGTTTCCGGAGCCGACAGCCGCATATATAGCACAGAAAAATGTAATGGTAATTACAAGTATAGAAATTCGTTTCATCACTAATCTTTTACTTTATTTTATAGCTTACACCAAACTCGACATTCAGCGATCGTACAGGATTGAAGTCCAGGTTAGCTCCGCCCATATATTCGTTCTTGTGAATATTTACCGACATTTCGCCGAATATTCCAAAGTTTGAAGATACGGAGTAACCAAGATTCAGAGCTCCATGCACACCAAGTAGCCAATTGCTGTTCTTTATGCAATTTACATAAACCTGACTACCGGGCAAAGTGAGTTCTCCATCATCAACCTTACCATCTACACTCAACTGGGTAGTAAATATTGGACCTGCAGAAAATGAGACATTCATTCTGTTATTGGGATCATAGCCACGCAACAGATTTGTCAAATTGACTTTACCGGCAAGTATTGTTGCAAAAACATCGGTAGAGACATTACAGAGTCCATTGTAAACATATCTCTCATTGTCAACCGCCTCGACATAACTTCTTATGTATGAAGAGTTATGGTTTATGACACCCAACTTAAAACGGGCGCCGAAGTATTTATGGAAGTCATAATCAAAAGCAAGAAACAGGTTCTTATTAAATCCTGCGTCACCTTCGTAATGTCCTCGTTCGAACAGATAATTGCTTCCTGCTGAAGCTGAAACACTCATTGCAGGCTGAAATTCTCTATTTCCTACATTATTTTCGTCCTCTGCCGGAGCTTTAGATTTTGCATCCAAAGAGAACTCCATTCCCAAAGCAAGAGTGAAACGTTTGTCGGTATATGCCTTCTTCAAATAATCATAAGGTTTTTTGTAAGGCACTGTAAAGTTTACCAATGTCAGGCGCGGTGACAGATAGAGGGACTTACCGTTAGAAAAGCGCCATTTAAGTTGCATTGCACCTGTAAAGCCACCATACGTACAGGAAATCTGTTCACTAATGTATTGCAAAGAATATATATCGTGAGAATATTTCCATTGAAATCCATACTCATATCCGCCGGAGATACCTAAAGCAAACCTGTAGTCTCCTGCATTCCTAAAGATAATAGGTAGCAAATCCACAGCCAGTTCGGCTCTGGCAAACATATACTGCACCTTGGAATAATAGGTATAAGCAGGGTGACCAACCGAAAGGTCTGCTACGGTTTTCACGCACTCCCAGTTACCGTTTGAATAGCCGAATGCTCCCTGCAGGGCAAGATTGTCGGAAATTCTGCGACCATAACCAACAGAGAAATATTGTCCTAAAGTCTCGGAAAGGGATATATCGGAATCAAGCGCCTGCAATCCACCTTCCACAAACATATATCCTTTGCCACCATTGGCATAACTACCCTGTTCATTCTTTAAAGTATAGTTCATTGACAAGCCTAAACCATATGACACATTGTAGTTCCTGGCACTCGCACCCTGGAGCATTCCGTTGTACCCGGTATTGCCTATTGCTACAAATGGCTCAAAAGCCAAGTGTATATTATTGTTCAGGCGCACCGTGTTTCTTAGTCCTAACATTGCAAACAAAGAACCCGAAGAATGTCCTTGCACCTCGGCACTCTGGTAACCGACACCCAATGATGATGAAATGTCGAGCAGACGAGCGGGGTTATAACCGAGAAAATACCTTGTAAGATGAAAATGATGGTTCAACTGCAATGAATGTCGCTCAAGTTTAACATCACTGCCGTTCATTTTATTGCCCGCTTTCCTGAACACCACACTCAAAGCATGGTTCTTTGCAATATCCTTGCCCACACCTATCGAAAAGAGATAACCTGGGTCATAGTTATAGTTACTTCGCTCCGATATTGCCTCGACACCGGCACCTACCGTAAAATATAGATGAGACAGGAGCGACGAGTTTGAATACTTGACCTTGTCGGGCTGGCGGTAACGCTTTTGGAAAGCATACTTGTTCGCATCAAAACCGTAGTTTTCCGCCTTGTATACCTTCGCAGGCTTTTTGTCCCTGGATTCCGTTTTTTTAACGGAATTATCCAGAGTATCGGAAACGGCAATGAGTGTACCCTCACCCACCGTAATGCTTGCATACAACGGCAGAGAGAGAGAAAATAGCAATATATAAAGCCAAATACGTTTCATCTTACAACAATCAATTCTTTAGTTTATAGCGGTCCCTTATATTCCTGAGCATTTCAACTCTTCCCTTTTCCATGCCCTTTGAATTGTCACGCATATATATGTTCAGCACAGTAATGTACCTTTCGTCAATAGAGAAACACTTGTTGAGTCTCTCTTCAATTAAACCGTTATCGGGCGACTTTGCCCTGACCTCGTCCCACGCCTTCTTGAACCAATGGTATGGGTGCGTTTCGTCAAGGTTCTTTTCGTCCATAGCCTCCGCCCATTTTGTAAGTGCAGCAGAAAACACATCCTCTTCCTTCCCTTGTTTTACAATCAGATCATCATCATTACTTGCTATAAGAAGATATTTAATATCGTTGACAAAACAGTTAGCCAACAATTCCTTAACTTTTTCAAAATCACGTACACCGCTTCTCGCAGCCTCCAGTCGCAAAGTCATAACGGCTTGCATATAATCAGTAACATCACTTTTCTCCAAAAAGACAAATCTTTCATTTGCTTTTAACAACCATTCTGCATCATCACTTGAAGTTGAGGGATCATCCATAGCCAAGGCCATTACTACATAATTGTGGTCCGATGAACTTGCAACCAGATCACGTGCTCTTATATCTTCAGGTTCCTTTCCATTATACTTACCACGAAGACACCTGGAAAAAGCCAGCAGTTTATCATAAGCAGGTTCTTCCGCTGCCTTCCACTCTACAAGTGCTTCCAATGCAGCAATTTCATTTGGGTTACAGCCACCTTCACTCCTCAAAGCCATTATAAGTTGATTAGCAGCCATATCAGGGAAGTTTATATAAGAATACACACGTTTAGCTCCGTCCTCTTCCCTAAGAACTTCACGAGGCCTAACACCTATACTTCCATCCTCATTTATTATCGGTTTCAAATCAAGGTAAGGCTGCAAAAGTTCAAGGTCCACTGTATCTCTATCAATATAACAGCAAGCAAGCACTGCTGCAGCATAAGGCCAATATCCTCCACAGTGACTTTTAAAAAGTTCATCATGTATGTTCCGCGTTGTTTCCAAAGCGTATTTTGCAGCATTCTCGAGTTCTATTCCACGTAAATTGGAAAATAGCGTCCAGTATTCACCACGCTGAAACCTGTATTTATTGTCACGCCTAAATCTGGCTATAATTGTGTCTGCAGAAAGCAATCCTTCTTTGTCTATTGTATAAGTATATGTAACAGTTCTCAATTTTGGAAGATACTCTTTCAGTATAAGTTCATCATATTCAGGTAAAGCACGTACACGTTCATACTGTCGTCTATACCCCGCTATATCATCTTTACCGGTTATCGGGTACTTCGCACATATTTCCATTACAGCGTCGGCAACTTCTGTATATCCACCATTTCTTAAAGAATCTGCAAGAGTATCCCAACCAGCTACCTCATGATTTGTATATACTTTCCCGGCAGGGACATAGGCAGCAACTTGTTTTTTCGCGAACTCTGCACGTGATTCGGCAAGATCCAGATTATGAACTAGATTACCCTCGGGTGATGCAACACCCTTAATATTCATTTTATACAGGCTCTGTTTATCTATAGAAAGTTCATTACGCAATTCCTCTTCCAATTTCCTCAATGCATATATATTCACAGTATCATTAGCAACCAGATATGCTTTATTTGATTCAAAATTGAGCTTTAATTCTCCGTTGAACTCCATGCGCACAGCATTTTGAGCCTCCTCGAAAGACTGACTATCGGGCAAGAATTTCGTAAAAGAATAGTTCAAGAAGCGTAATGGATTGCGACGCTCACCATTGTCTCTAAAACAAACTGAATGTATTTCGGAATTATAGTCATCAATTGTTATGTTCACTCCGTATGGATATGGGTGAGATGTGTCAGGGTCATAACCACGAAAGCGGTCTATGACGTAGACATCAATTGTATCATGCGATAGATTAACCCATACATGGGGTTTTTCATTTTCACTTCTCATTGTATCTGCCATAAGGGCGTCATAAAACAGAGAATCGCCCTGGAGCCTTGTATAGTAATTAATGGAGTCATGCGAGAGGTCAAAGTCCATTCTATGAAGTTGAGTAAGATCATACTCTTCCATATTATGATATATGGCATGTCCATAAGAGTATATAGTGTCCGCTTCCGAATTGGAAATATCGGAACGGTCATATAGTATGGGCTGTACAAGTACGCGCATGTAATCCGATACACGACACGATATTTTGTGTCTAAAAGAACGCACCATACCATCAGGTCCCTCAAGAGTCGTAACTTTAGGCGATATGACAGCTCCTTTAACTGTTGCCGTCGCAACTGCTGTAACCAGAGAACTGTCTATTTTTTCTCCTTTATCATTATATACGTAATCCCACATACCTTTTTCTGATAAAAGTTCATCCTCATCAACAACAGGTTTCTTGTTTAATTTAATACTATAAACACCATTCAAATCATCTGCAGAAATTATAAATCGCTGCAACTCATATCCGAAAACCCTGCACCAAACAAGAATTGCTCCATTTCTTGGTACTGTAAACGAAGAACGTCCTTCTTTATCGGGTCTGTATGGTTGCAAGTTCTCAACTGTTTGCGGAGAACGTCCGTTCCTTATATTTTCCAGGGCAGTATTAGCATATTCCCTACTAAGACATGAATATATCTCAATATTATGATAAGGGAAATTCAAGTATTCACCAGAAGTATAGTCCTCATCAGGAAGCGTTATTTCAACTTTCACAGAAATAAACTCCTGAGCCGAGACATTGCCTGTGCCTGCGAAAAAGAGGATAAACAGCGATATTATTGCAGTGATACGAATATTCATTAGAGTTATATATTATCACGGTTATGCACCGTTTTTGAATTATCTTATTATGTATGAGAAGGAGACCGAAAGGTGAGGACACATTATTGTACCATGCCCGTTGTTCTTTTCACCATAATCCTCGTAAACATCTCCTTTATAGTATTCCTTATGACTATATGAAAGTATGTCAATGCCACCTTCAAGTTCCAGGTTCCAGCGCTTGCTAAGATTAGCGACATGACCGAATATTAAACCGACAGCAAAAGATGAGCCGTCGAATATTTTTCTGCCCCAATGAACATCGTATTGCGCCAATTGGGCATCAATACCTATATACTGCCTGGTAAAGGGGCGTCCATTGAACCAGTATCTGAAATTTGGGTCGAACGTTGCAATATTTATATCTTTTCCCAACACGCTGTTGCCGTATGAACCGCCTAAACCGAGCGTATGTTTCTCGCCTACGGTAAAATCAACATGCAGGTTAGGTGCAAGGGCAACATCACGCATAATGTCGCTCTTAACAACCATCATCTGTGCATTCACCTTGAATGACAGAAGCATAAATGCCAATATATACAGTATCCGTTTATTCACGTTTGATAGTTACTTTGCTTTGTTCTTTGTATTTGAAGGATATTGTGTACTCATATCCGCGTTTGAGTTCCACATCTTTTTCAAAAGGCAGTTCCACCACCAATGGCAATCTTGAATCAAAGACTGATACAACCAATCTTATGCTCTTGAACAAGACACCTGGCGGTATATACAATACAGACGAGGCACTTGTATGCACACCACTATTCATTAAATATTTTATATCGGCAAGATTTACACGGTACGACTCTTTTGAAGAAGTCCTTTCGGGATAAAAATTACCGTTCTTGAGATCGAGACGGCCCTTGCCGTTACCCATGAAAGAGATGGCCAGCGTGTCTATCTGAACATAATGCCCCAACTCCTTGAAAACACCAGAACTGAAGTTGAAATTAACTTTGGCAAAAGCATGTTTGAAAGGGAGTTCAAAGACACTTTCCGGGGTATACGTTGCTTTGTCCCTGAATACCTTTCCGGTATACATGTAATCAACAGCAAACTCGTCGGCCTTAAGGTCAATGTTAATGTAACAACTGGTGTCACCTATCTCTACCTCGGTATTGCGATAAGGCAAGTATGCATATACAGCCATTGCGCTCCCCTTTTCAAAAGGGAATGTACGTTGTACACCGTCTACAGGATATATGCAGCCATCCAGTACACCTGTAAACTCGGTATTGACCAGAGTGCGGCAGAAGTCATATACGTTCAAACCTGCAAGACAATCGGCTGCTGAATCCTTCTCGGTAACAGCAACTCCAACAAGTCCCATGCTATATTCATTATCTTTGGCACGGGTTACAACATCTATTTCATAGTTTATCTCGGGCCTTGCAGCGAACTGGATATGAACTTCCTCATTGGACAGTCCGTGACTGTCCAATGAGTGTTCAGTACAGCCAATGAACATCATTGGCAGCAAGGTCGCAGATATCTTAATCCACTTTTTCATTAATCTATTTCAAAATCCAAATTATCGTCATCCGGAGCCTCTATCCAATTGTCAAGAGTAGCATCAAGAGAGATGTTTGTTACACCCGACGCCTTTATATATATCTTGTATATGTGTCCAGGCTGGAATTCCGAGTCGTCGGAGAGTCTAATTGTCATACGCTTTTCGGAATGGTACTCAAGGTCGGGGTTATTGGAATCGCAAAGAACCATAGACATATAATAACGTGGCTGGTTTGAGCATACCATAACACATTCACCCACACGCACTGTGTCGGCAATCTCCTCGTCGTCAACAATCTGTGTCTTGAAAGGCACAGGGTTCTGTGCAACTTCAATACCAAATGTATCCTTGAGTACAAAGTCTGCTATTTCATAACCGTTGGGATATACGCGGCCTACCATACTTTCGTCTACCCTGTTGGCAACAGTCATACGAAGGTTTTTGTAGAGATCGAGCATTCTTATCTCCTTTACCGACATGCCCTTGATATCATTGAATGATGTCAGGTTAGGGTCGGCCTTGTCAGGACTCTTTGCCGATACTATATAGAACTGGAACTGTGTCAAACAGTGCTTGAACCTCATGTGGGCTACAGAGTCCTTTGAAGACCTGAAATAGCGGGCACTGTAGGCAAAGTTCTCGGACTTTTTCTCGGAACGTCCCCAAAGAATGTCCTGAGTACCATCGATTTCAAAATCGACTGTAATTGAATCGGTGGTACTTCTAAAACTATCCTGATATGGATGATAACCATAGAAGTCGTATCCGTACCAGCTTGTTATAGGATAGTACCAGATGTAGGCTTGCCCCTCCTCAACCTTTAGACGGGCTGCAGAGCTGCTGTCATGGAGTACCTCACATGCTATATTGGGCCAATAAAGACCATTGGTTGTATAGCCGTAACGTACCGAAGAGGTATCAAGAAGAACCGACCAGTCGGGCTCGGGTGCTTCTAATGATCCATTGATATTTGTCTTCTGACGTGCCGCACAGAATATTCCCACCCTGTCCAGTTCCAGAATAGTGTCAATACTGGCCCTTGTTGTTACATTGGCATTGAAAGACAAGTTACTGTTCAGGAGAATAGGAGTATCTGAAGGACGTTCAGACAGGACTTTACAAGAGTCCGTATCTGAACACCCTACAAGAACGGATGATACAACAAATATCAATAATAATATTTTTCCTTTCAGCTCGAAGATATTAGTTTTTGTCATTATCTACAGGAATGTCCTCGCCGAACTCCCATGGAGCCAACTCAAGCTCAAGCTTGATTTCCTCAAGACCATATACTGTAAACTTCACATTGTACTGCTTTCCAGCCTCAAATCCGGCCTCGTTATTAACAGTAAGAACCTGCTCGTGGATAGTGATATACTTTGCAGCACCCTCACCTGGTACCTGAGACATGAAAATCTGGAGCTTGTACTGTGACTGAGGAACGAGCAACATACTCTCACCAACTCTTGTTGTCAAGCCTTCACCAAGCTCAGCATCCCACAAAGGCTGCATTGGAGTCAGTTTCTCAAGGTCAGTAGCCTCTGTCTCACCCTCAACCTTCTGCATAAGAGCAATAGTATCAACTGCTGCAAGATCTGTAAGGTGTGACTCAACCTCACCCTTCCATGCAACAACAAAACTTGCGTTTGTGTATGCGTCAACAATCTTGATAGAGTCAATTGTTACACCGTAGTACTCGCCGTCAACAACATTGTTTGCTGAAACCAACTCGGTACTTGGCTTTACAAAGAACACAAGACGTGAAAGAAGGTGCTTGAACTTGAAGTGTGGCTGTATACCATCCTCATTTGGAAGACCGTCATAACCAATCTTTCTACGAGCCGAGAAAGCACTGTAATAGCGCTCACCTGTTGCATCGTGGTTGAGGAACTCTTCGCGCTGAGCCTCAGACATATCGGCCTTTGAGATCATGAGGTCCTGTGTACCATCAAGAACAACGGGAAGGATATACTGTGTACCATCGGCATTGGGAGCTGGCTCGCCCTGAGCTGCATCATCGGCATGGTATGCGAAGAAATCAAAGTTACCAGCCATTGGATAGTACTTTGCAGCACCATAAGAAGCATAGCCTGTAGCTGTAGCATCGGTTGAGCTAGGAGTCTCAACAACAGTGTTGTTGAAGATATCGCCATAAGCATCTGTTGCAATCTCAAGAGTTTCAACATCCTTCTTGAACATGTAAACATTCAGTTTCTCACCACGCCAGAAGTTCTTGTTGTCATCGGCATTGAGTGTATCACCCACAGCACCAGTACCACGAGTTGTTACACTTACATTACCACTACCTACAGAAAAGAGAATAGGTGCTTTCTCCTTTTCTGATACACCTTTGAATTCATTGTCACTGTCTGTACAGCTGACAAAACCGGCTGCAAACAAAGTAGCCGCTACGAAAAGAATCTTT
>JAFZFM010000165.1 GCA_017555865.1 Bacteroidaceae bacterium | reverse complement strand
TGCGTCCCTGCATATCATATACATTGCCGTTAGCAACACCCTCGGCATTGATACCCTCGATTACAGTGATGATGTCTGCAATCTCCTTGTTCTCCTCAACACCGGCAATCTCAAGAATCCAGTACGATTTAGAACGGTTGTTAAGATCGGCATAACCGCTCTTCTCATATACAGACTTGCCGTCTGTCTTAATTACCATAGCCTCGTTCTCCTCGTCGTATGTGATTGTGAACACTGCAGGATCTCCACCCTCAGCAGCATAAAGTTTGGTACCATTGAAGTATGCGAAGCTACTATTGCCAGCGTTGTAGAGTTTGTACTCGCCAGCAACACCTGTAGAAGCAAAGCTCCACAAACTGTTGTCAGACAAACCGAATGTGCTTACAACATTCAAACGGTTGTTTGCCGAAGCGTTGATATACTTGCCGGTCTCCTTGTTGACAATTCTGTACCACATGATCTTGCTGCCCTTTGTTACAGCAGGAGCAATAACCTTGTAAGTACCCTCAATCTTGTTGAACAGGTTACGGAACTCTGTCAGGTAGCTCTTGTGCATGTTGGCATTCTCCATATCCTCCTTTACGCTGTTGTACTTCTGGTACAACTCAACGGCATAAGACTCAAGGTTACGGTCCTTTACAATGATGTTGCTGTTGAACATGTTCATAGTGCTAATGCTGTCGATGTTCAGAACCTCATTAATTATTACATTTGCCTCAACAAGTGCATTCTCAAGCTCGCTCTTGTAGTGAGCAGCAGAGTTGTCAGTTATTACAAAACCCTTCCACTGAGCGTTGTCCTCACTTGCATTCATGCCTTTCAATACGTAATTTCCATTTGTGTCTTTTGAACCGGTAACACCAAATGACAGGTTAGGATTACTTACCAATGGGAAAATAACTCTACCGTTATCGAACACAATGTTGAATTTGGCAGCTGCTGCAGGTGACTCTACATTAGCCTGTACAAGTTCGTCTGTTCCAAACTCCGAAATGTAGTAACCGTTACCGTTCTTAATGTAATACTCACCCTCTTTGCCGGCATATTCAACAGTCCACTGTGCTGTAGCTGCAGTAGGTGCGCTGTTTGCAGTATATTTCTTTATAAGCATGCTGTTGGAGCCATACTCTAAAACATAGTCTGCATATGTCTTTGCACCTTTCAGGTATGCAATGGCTGTCTCCTCAAACTGTACCTGGCTTTTGGGATTGCTCTTAATGCGTGAGCATTCCTCGTCAAGCAACATACTCCATTCGGCGTATGAACGCTCGCTTGTATCCTTGTTGTCGTATGCGGCCTTTGCCTTTGCATAGATAGCCTCAAGTTCAACAAGAGCGTCGGGATAGTAGCAACCGATTTCGTTACCGTTGGTAGCCTTACGGCTCTTCAACTGCAGAGCAGCCTGATAAGAGTTCTTCAATGCTGTGTACTGCATCTCCTCGGGACCCTGTGAAATATGTGGAACAACATAGTCTGTACCGTCAGCCTGTGCTGCAACAACCTTCAGGTTAGAGTTCAGATATGCAGGTGGAATAGTCATTGTTCTCAAGTTTGTATATGTGAGCAATTCACCAGTGTCGCCGTTGTAGAGCTTGAAACCAAGTGCACCCTTGGCACCTTCTGCCTCAACAATGTTTATCTGGCCCTTTGAAATACCATAGTAGTAACCCTCGGCCTTTACACTCTCGTCAATGCAATCCTGCCACTGGCCATAGTAACCAACCCATACTTTACCAGCGTTTACGCCTGCAGGAACCTCGTCGCTGTAATCGGCGCGGTAACCGTTGCCATCGCTGAATGGGCTTGCCTTCTTCTCCGATTTGCGTACACGGTCTTCAAGGAACATAATCTGTCCACCCTTCTTGGCATACTGCTGCATGCGTTTTTTGCTTGCATCAATATCTGCCTGGTGCAAGTAAACATAGTGGTGTCCATAGTCGCCCACAAAAGCGTTCTTCATAGGAATAAAGAATCCCCATGCCTCAAAGAACTCGCTCAAGTCCATCTGTGCAATTTCGCAGCAGATCTCGGCAAACTTCAACTGGTCATACAAAGCATTCATAGAACCTACGTAGTAGCCGTTTGCGTCAAGAACATCCTGTGCCGATGTGCCCCAACCGATAAGACGGTCATAACGTAGTCTCTCGAACAAACGTGGATAGAATGTCTCATCCTTCTTTGCTGCATGGAAATAGAGATACAGCTGGAAGTACATACGTGTCATACTGAACAGCTTCTGTCCATACTCCTTCTCGCCGCGCACAACGTAAGGAATCTTGTTCTGGAAGTCAATGATCTGGTTCTGCAAGTCATTACCACGGCTGGTGTGTGTACCCTGGTCAAAGATTGCAAAGTTAGTAAGCGCATTGTTACTTACCTCCGATGTACCAACAATCTCAAATGCATACTGGTTGGTGTGACCGATCTCGTGGTTTGGACCCCATGAGCTACCGGCGTCTCTAATGAGCAGGTCATAGTTTACAATAGTGCTCAAAGTGTTGTTGTTATAGTGTGTACGCCAGTTACTTGCATCCATGAATCCGTTGTCATCCGACATTGCAAGCTGCTTGTTGTTGAACCAGTCATAGTATTTGTCAATAGCCATGTAGTGTCTCTGTCTCTCGTTCCAGAAGTCCCAAAGTGCAATGACACCCTCAATGTTGTTTGGACACTCCTTCAGGAACTCGTATGTGCGGAAGTTGAGCACAGTGTGGTCACCAGTAGCCTGTACGGCAGTTGGGTTCTTGAACATATTGTTTCTCATGTAAACCCAATCCGAATTCTTGTGACCGCGCTCCTTGCTCCAGAAACCGTTTACATAACCACCCTCAATGTGTACCTTCAGGTTAGGATAGTCTGCAAGCTTCTTGCCGGCAGTGTCGGTATTACAGTTGTAACGTATGTATAGAACACCGTTCTTCACAGTAGAAGGAATAATATTCAAACCAGCCTCCAACTTGGTGTCGTTACCCCAGAAACCTGTTCCGGTCATCTCGGCAAGGTATGCTGTTGTTCCACCTGGGATATCATCAACGAATACAAAGATGAAATCTCTGTCGCTCTTTGAGCAGATACCGGTTGGGTTGTTGATACGGTTGAAGTAACGTGTATAAAGAACCTCAGCCCACTTGTTGGGGTCGCTGTATGGGCGGTAGTCATATACGCGGAACTCCTTCTCGCGTGTAGCCTCGTCCCAAGAGTTGTTCTTTACCTTCAACAGAATCTGCTGCATTGTCTCAGGCAATTCTGCAGCTGCAGCCAACAACTCATCGTCGCTCATCTGTGCATACTGCTCCTTCAAAGTCAAACCGGTCTTGTCGGCAAAGAACTCTGTTGCAGCACTCTTTATGGCATCGATGTTGTTGATAGTCTGTTCCAGTTTCTGGTAGTCGGCAAAAGCAGTTTCCATATCAGCCTCCGAAATGTTTACCTGCTGGAATCTCCACTCGGTACCGCTCACCTCGCCGTCGTTTGGACCATAGTGCCAGGGCACAACCTGTCCGTCGGTTGCGCAGTGCAATCCCCAGTTGCCACCTTCGGTTGCGTCAATGTTGTAATAGCCTTTCAGGCTTGCGTTCTCTGTAATAGCAAAAGTCTGCAACGAGTTACCGGTCTTGTACGCAACGTTAGTACCTCTCTCGTTCTGCAGATATCTTTTAGTGTAGACATTCTGGATAGTGTACTTACCGTTTTCGGTAACTTCAAACTTCCACATCTGCTGGTAGTCTTCAGCTGTACCCTCGGTAACGCACGCCAATTTGTGCGAGTGTGGGTTCGCTGATATCACTGTACCGTACTTGCCATTGACAATACGGTAAACCTTGCCCGACTCAACCTGTGCCATAAGCACTGTTGAAAACATAACGAGCAATGTCAAAAGTAATGATCGCTGTTTCATATTAATGATTTAAAAGTTAGGTTATACGTTTTACTTTATGCAAATAATATAATAAGGTGTTACTGTTCCGTCAGTTTCACATTTAACCATATTACTGCAAAATATTTATCACGGCAAATATAGGTAAACTTTTATAAATATCACTCAATTTTACCTATTTTTATATATAATGTATATAAAAGAAATGTTAAAACCTGTTCGACTGCACTCTCTGTCCGTGGTCCACACGGCAACCTTCTCTTGGGAAGTGGGAGAGTTTGATTTACGGTTTTGGAAATAGCTCCTCGCCCTCTTTGAGGGGAGGTGTCGGCTTGCCGACGGAGGGGAGAAAGTGCTGCGTGCGACCATTGCTGCAAGGGTTGTTCTCTTTGCTCTTTAATCACACTACGTGTGCTTGAACCTGCTTTCGCTCGCTGCAAAAACTCAAACAAGTTTGGTTTTTGCTCGCTTACTCGCAGCTTTGACTTCGTCGAACCTGCTCACGCTCG
>JAFZFM010000164.1 GCA_017555865.1 Bacteroidaceae bacterium | reverse complement strand
GATGGATGGAAAAATAGATGGTTTCATCAAGGCATATCTGATGGAGTTTGCCGAGAAGGGAGAATAAAATAACAAATCTAACAGGAGATACTTCACTGCACATGGCGAAGTATCTCTTCTTTATATAAATGACACCTATGGCTATAGAGATTGAAAGAAAATTCCTTGTAAACGACGAAAGCTATAAAGAAATGGCTTTCAAGAGTGACCGTATTGCACAAGGTTACATTTGCCGCCAAGGCGGAAACTCTACCCGTGTGAGAGTACGTGGCGACAAGGGTTATCTTACAATAAAAGGCCCTTCTATAGATGGTGGACTGAGCCGATTCGAGTGGGAAAAGGAGATTCCCGCAAGCGAAGCTTGGGAACTGATGAAACTGTGCCCTACCCCAATAATTGACAAGACACGTTACCTTGTAGAATTTGAGGACCACGTATTTGAGGTAGATGAATTCTATGGCGACAACGAGGGACTTGTAGTTGCCGAGGTGGAACTGTCGGCCATTGATGAAGAGTTCAAAAAACCTCCTTTCCTTGGAAAAGAGGTTACCGGTGAGGGGAAATACTACAACTCGAGCCTATCCCGTTTCCCTTACAAGTGCTGGTAAAATCAGTTTTTATACATATCGCCTCATAACAGGCTTCATTACGTAAACTGCAAAAAAGGCTGCCGAAACCACACCAAGCGTATTGAACAGGAAATCCCATATATCACCGGTGCGGTATGTTGTAAAGAGGGATTGTAAAATCTCCATAACTCCACTGAAGATAATTGGAGATATTATTGCCCCCCAGAACACTTTTTTGTGGTTTGTCCTTATGTGTGTTCTGTAATACTCGTACCACAGCACGGTACAGAAGAACATATACATTAGGAAATGTGCCAATTTATCGAAATGTGGAAACAACTCCACCCCAACGACTCCTTGAGCCTTGAAAAGTGTAAGATATGATATTGCTGCCAATGTCACCAGTGACAATGGGTAGCACAATAATATTCTCTTTATAGATTCCATAATAATTCTCTTTTTCATTCATTATTCATAGAAATAACAACTTTATTCCTACATTTGCATATAGTACGTATGTAAAGTTATTATAAGCAACCATAAAATAATCTGATATAATTTTTTTTAACGTGCGTGATTATTTTTATTTCACAAAAGGACAACGAAGAGGTGTTCTGTTTTTTATAATTTTAACATTTGCAGCAGTTTTGATAAAGTGGATTCTGTAGTGTAAAAAAACAGAGAGATAAATTTTAAGATTCTAGGCCTATATACTATTTTTGCTGTCGAGCAAAGAATTTTTGAAACAGAGATGATGAACGGAGATTTTAATATTCGCGGAAAAAACAGTGACAAGGAGTTTGAGAATTCACTTCGCCCACTCTCCTTCCCCGACTTCAACGGACAGGAGAAGATTGTGAAAAACCTCAAGATTTTTGTCCAGGCCGCAAAAATGCGTGGCGAATCACTTGACCACGTGTTGCTTCATGGCCCCCCGGGATTGGGTAAGACAACACTGAGTAATATTATAGCCAATGAACTTGGCGTAGGATTCAAGGTAACATCGGGTCCGGTTCTTGACAAACCGGGTGACCTGGCAGGTATACTTACCTCGCTTGAACCCAACGATGTGCTTTTCATCGATGAAATACATAGACTTTCACCCATTGTCGAGGAGTACCTGTACTCGGCCATGGAGGACTATCGTATTGACATTCTCATTGACAAGGGTCCATCGGCACGCTCTATACAGATAGACTTGAACCCATTCACTCTCATTGGCGCAACAACCCGAAGCGGACTGCTGACAGCACCATTACGTGCCAGATTCGGTATAAACATGCACCTTGAGTATTACGACAGCAAGACACTTGCCGGTATTATAAGCCGTTCGGCACAGATTCTTGGTGTTACATTCGACGAGGAGGCTACATACGAGATTGCACGCCGAAGCCGTGGAACACCACGTATAGCCAATGCACTGTTGCGTCGTGTGCGCGACTTTGCACAGGTAATGGGCAACGGACACATAACAAACAGAATTGCAAAAATGGCTCTCGAAGCCCTGAATATCGACAAATATGGACTCGACGAGATTGACAACAAGATTCTTTGTACAATCATCGACAAGTTCAAGGGAGGTCCTGTAGGTATCGGCACCATTGCCACTGCACTTAGCGAGGATACCGGCACAATAGAGGAGGTTTATGAACCATACCTGATAAAGGAGGGATTCATTAAACGTACTCCACGTGGACGCGAGGTTACCGATCTTGCATATAAACACTTGGGACGTAGCCGCTACAACAATGGCGAACAAGGAACATTATTCTAACACAAAGGCTTGACTGAACACAATGGGAAAACTGCAATCACTTGCCAAAGATACAGCCATATATGGATTGAGCAGTATTATAGGACGCTTTCTCAACTACTTGCTTGTACCGCTGTACACAGCAAAAATGAGCGTTGAAAGCGGAAATTATGGTGTTGTAACCAATGTTTATGCATGGACAGCCATTCTGCTCGTTTTCCTCACATTTGGTTTTGAGACAACTTTCTTCCGTTTCGCAGGCAAGGAAAACCATGATATCAAGAGGGTTTTCTCAATGTCCATGCAGGTAATTGGTGTACTTTGCGGAGTGTTTCTCTTGGGTGTATTCATGTTCCTGCCTAAGATTTCGGGAACATTGGGTTACGCCTCAAACCCCGAATTCATTGGCATGATGGCTGTTGTAGTATCGTTAGACGCTCTGCAGGCAATACCCTTCGGATTGCTAAGGTTCCAGAAACGACCACTTAAGTTCGCCTCACTGAAACTGCTGTTCATTGGAATGAATATTGCGATGAACATATTTGCATTTGTGATACTGCCATACCTTGCCAGGACAATACCTGAAACCTTCGGCAACCTATACGACCCACAGAACCAGGCATTCTATGTATTTTTCATAAACCTTGTATGCACAGCATTCATAACGGTATTCTTTATACCGGAACTGAAGATGTTCCGTCCAACAGCCGATAAGGCACTGCTTAAGAGTATGCTCAGGTACTCGTGGCCACTACTTTTACTGGGTATAGCCGGTATCCTTAACCTGAATGCCGACAAAATCATATACACATGGCTTGTACCCGGAGAACCGGGTATACAGCAACTTAGTGTATATGGAGCTTGTGTAAAGGTAGCAGCAGTTATGGCAATGCTCATGCAGGCATTCCGCTATGCATACGAACCGTTCGTTTTCGGAAACAGCAAAGAGAAGGATAGTAAAGCCCTATATGCAAAAGCCATGAAGTACTTTGTAATAATAGCATTGCTTGCATTCCTTGTTGTAGAGTTCTACATGGATATAATGCGATACATCATTAGCCCCGACTATTGGCAAGGATTACAGGTTGTACCAATAATTATGGCAGCTGAGATTTTCATGGGTATATATTTCAACCTCTCGTTCTGGTACAAACTGAACGATGAAACCTATTGGGGAGCAATATTCTCGTTTATTGGTTGCGCAGTACTCTTTGCAATGAACATTATTTTTGTACCACGCTATGGCTATATGGCATGCGCATGGGCTTCGTTTGCCGGATACTTTACAGCAATGACACTATCCTACTTTGTCGGCCAAAAGAGAAATGCCATTGATTACAACCTGAAGGAGATTTTCACATACGTGGCACTATTTGCTGTACTATACGGAATATCATACGTTATCCCGGTTGAAAACAGCATTGCAAAGATGGCGATAAACACACTGCTGCTTGCAGTGTTTGTGGGATACTTCATCAAAAAAGACCTGCCGCTTAAAAATATTCCGGTAATAGGAAGGTTCTTCAGATAATATACAGATATCTATATTTCCCTATAACTGTTAGGAAAAGTCCTAAACAGGAATAGGGAAATATTTTTGTGTATCCAGGTGTCAGCACCTAAATTTGCGACAGATAAATAGATTTTAACCGTAAAAATTTACAACTATGAAGAACTTTAGAAACATAATGCTCATAGCACTAATGGCGGTAGTCATGGTATCATTGCCACAAGAATCACAGGCACAGGAGAGAAGACCAAAAGCACAGATAGAAAAACGTGAAAAAAAGGAACAAAGAAACCGTGAACGTACTATGCGCGACAAGGATTTTTCAATGATGTACAAGATTGTAAAAAAGAACTCATTCGACGATGAAAAGATAGACATCATTCGCGTGGCCAGCATAGGCAGTTATTTCAGCAGCAGACAGTGCGCCGAACTGCTATCCTTGATATCGTTCAATGACAACAGATTGGAAGCCCTCGAGGTTATGGCACCACGTATTGTGGATGATAAGGATTTTGACAGGATAATGAAACAATTCTCACTATCTTACAAAGATAAAGTTGCATGGATATTGTCAAGACGTTGAGTATTTGGTTAACACTATATGAATATGGAATTATACGATGTCCAGATGACCACAGACCTTGGAGAGATAATAGTACTGCAAGTATATGCCTGTTGTAAGAGTGAAGCAGAATTGACAGCGATTTCTATGGTAGAAAACGGACAAGCCAATGTAGCCGGTACAGTTGTTATCAGTTGTTTTGCATTAAATTAAAGGACTGAAAATATAGCTTGACACAGTTTATTTTACAGAGCCAAGAGGTCGTTTGATCCAAACGACAAGCAAAAATAAAGTAGCTATTATAGTCTTTCTAGAGATAAGCTACGCTTGGGCCTCTGCACAAGAAGTGACCCCAAAAGTACAAACTTCTGGGGTCACTTCGCCTTTTTCGGTTAGTTTCCGAATTACTCTATTGGCTTAATTTGATTCTTGTATTTCACCCAATGTGAGTCGGTGTATGCTTTCACTGCCTCCTTAGGCACATATATCATTGTTGTTTCTGCTATTCCTATGCCTCCGTGGCCACATGAAGGAGGTGTTGTGGCTAAGCAAGTGATGCTTGTTAGGCTAATACAACCACAGAATGCACCATTTGCGATGCTTGTTACACTCTTGGGGATTTCAATACTTGTAAGGCCAGAGCAACCATCGAACGCAGAAAAACATATAGTTGTTGTGCCCTCTTTTATGGCTATAGAGGTATTTGCAGGCATTGTTCCCTTGTATTTATAAAGGAATTCACCGATATATACAACACCATCAGGGAGATTATCGTACCAAGCAGTACCATCGAACGCAGAAGATCCAATACTTGTTACACTCTTGGGGATTTCAATACTTGTAAGAGAGGAGCAACCACTGAACGCCCAACCCCCAATGCTTATTACGCTCTCGGGGATTTCAATACTTGTAAGAGAGGAGCAACCACTGAACGCCCAACCCCCAATGCTTATTACGCTGTTGGGGATAGTTATGCTGGTCAGACTTTCGCAACGATAGAATGCGTCATCTCCAATGCTTGTTACGCTCTCAGGGATAGTTATACTGGTTAGGCTGAAGCAATACTCAAAAGCCTCCTCTCCAATGCTTGTTACCCCCTCGGGAATAGTTATACTGGTTAGGCTGAAGCAATGAGAGAACGCCCTATCCACGATGCTTGTTACACTCTCGGGAATAGTTATACTGGTCAGGCTGCTGCAATGATAGAATGCGCCATCTCCGATGCTTGTTACACTCTCGGGAAGAATTACGCTCTCCAGAGTTTGTTCTCCTTCGAAAATACCAGACTTAATAAAGTCTTCTAATTCACCATCGTTAAACTTTAGAACGCCGCGACCATTGTTATATGTATCGGAAATAGAACTAACGGTTAAACCGAGCGGTTGGCCATTCGTGGTGGTGTACCATATCTCGTTGTCGGCTGGGGCTTGTTGGCAAGCAACTATTGTTGCAATGATTGCCATAAAACACCAAATTTTAACAATAAGTTTACGTTTCATAAGCATTGTGTTTAACATTTGTGATGTACAAAGATAGTTAAAAAAGTAATTATAGGCATAGGTGAAGATACATTCTACAAGGTACAAGACATTCTAATACGTAGGGAAATAAGAACACAAGAATAAAGCGTATAGAGTTGCTTAAAGAGTTACAAGAACTTTTGTCCGCCATGCCAGAATATAAAACAAAAAACGGAGAGAGTCTTTTAGGCTTTCTCCGTTTCAGTAGCGAGACCCGGGATTGAACCGGGGACCTCATGATTATGAATCATGCGCTCTAACCAGCTGAGCTATCTCGCCATCACATTTTTGCGGTGCAAAGATATATCTATAATTTGAAAACGACAAATTTTTCACACAATATTTAATAAAAAACTTTTTTCTCACTAATTTGTTATTATACCAAAGTGCTATTTCACTTGAATAAAATATCATAAATATGATTAATTATACAGCCAATCTCTTGATTTTTTAATATTATTTACATATCTTGCGACTGATATACAAATACTTATAATTACCTGCAAAAATATGAGTAAAGAGAAGATTTATATCGAATATCCTCTAAAAGGAAGTGCTTCCATGATTTGGAAATATATTGGAACTTCTGCCGGGTTGTCTCCATGGTTCGCCGATAAGGTTGAAAGTCTTGACAGAACATTCACTTTCTGCTGGGGAAAGACAGAAAAAAGAATTGCCCATCTTGTGGCACAAAGAAACGGAGTTTATGTAAAATTCCGATGGGATGACGAGAGTCATAACACATTTTTTGAAATGAGGATAACATACAATGAACTCACCAGGGAACATACTCTTGAAATAACCGATTTTGCCGATAAAGATGAGGTTGAAGACCAAAAGGATCTTTGGGATTCTCAAATAGACAATCTGAGAAGACTATCGGGGATGTAAACACAGAAGACTTATTATTTTTTTATTGAAAACAAATTCTGAGTTTTTTGCTCAATGTTCAGTAAAATCACGCATTTTATACTAACTTTGCACAGAAAGGCCCACATTAATGACTGTGGCTTTTTGTGCATTGTTTTTTAATTTTAAAAGAGCCTACACAAGCATACTATGAAATTTCCTTGGTTCCACATAAAAAAACTGGATCTGTTCATTATAAAGACATTTACAAGCAACCTGTTGGGAACATTCCTTATATGCTTGTTCATTTTTATAATGCAGTTGCTTTGGAGATGGGTCGATGACTTTGTTGAAAAAGGACTTGATTTCACTGTTTTGTCGCAATTTTTTGCACTTGGCTCAATTACTCTTGTATCACAAGCTTTGCCGTTAGCTATATTGCTGGCTGCATTGATGACTTTCGGTAACTTTGGTGAGAAACTAGAACTTCTTGCCATGAAGGCTGCCGGAATTCCTCTATTCAGAATAATGTTGCCGCTTATTATCTATTGTACAATACTTGGCGGTGTGTCGTTCTATTTCCAGAATGTTGTAAGCCCGTATGCACAGATGAAACTTATGACGGTGATGTACTCCATAAAACAGACATCACCCGAAAGTGAAATCCCCGAAGGTATGTTCTATGATAAGCTGGAAGGATACAACATATATGTTGAACACAAGGATATGGAGACCGGAACACTACATAATGTTGTAATCTACGACATGTCGGCAGGTTTCGACAAAGCCAATATTCTTGTTTCCGATTCGGCTAAGATTGTAAGCACGGCCGATGAAAAACATATGATACTCACCATGTATTCGGGAGAGCAGTTCTCGAACCTTACAGACCAGCAGATAAACAAGAAGAACAGACCATACAGACGTGAAAGTTTTGGAATAAAAGAGGTTCTTATTGAAGTGGACGGAGGATTTGAGATGAAAGACGGTTCATTCCTTAAAGGAAATGCCGCAAGCAAGAACATAAATGAACTTAAGGTTGCCATAGATTCACTCACCATTGCAAATGACAGTATAGGACTACAGAACTGGACAGGTGCTTTGCGCTCTACATACAAAGGACGTGTTGATTTTGACCCTATCGATTCTACATACATGGCAAAAAACAACAGATTCCATATAAATGTAGACAGTATATACAGCGTTGCCGCTAAGCATTCAAAGCTGGTTTGGAAAAAGGCCATGTTCAATAAGATAAAGCAGATGAAGGTCGATTATGAGGTAAAGCACAAAATAATGCGTTCGCTTGATAAGGACCTTAACAAACACAAGATATCGTGGTGGGAGAAATTCACACTATCGGTGGGTTGTTTGATATTCTTCTTTATAGGTGCACCACTTGGTGCTATTGTACGTAAGGGTGGACTTGGATATCCGGTACTTATTTCGGTGGCTACATTCATTCTTTACTACATATTCAATACTTCGGGTTCAAAAATGGCACGTGAGGGTGAATGGCATATATGGTATGGTGTATGGCTCAGCACTATTATACTTGCCCCGTTGGGAGCTTTCTTTACATACCAGGCAAACAAGGATTCGGGAATATTCAATGGAGATTCAATAGCAGCATTCTTTAGAATGTTGTTTGCAATACCCGAAAAAAGACATATTGCCATAAAGGAGGTTATAATAGAAACACCCGACTACAACAAGGATATTAAAGTTCTTGACGAGCTGCATATTCAGGCTAGAGAGTACAAGAAGGTGAACAGACTCAAAAAGCTACCGTCAATTAAAAATGTTTTCTTCAACGAAAAGGATGTTACACTTGACGTCTATAACGAAAGACTCGAGAGTTTGATTGAGGAGATGGGTAACAGTAGAAACAGAAAGGTTATAATACACCTCAACGAATTCCCTATATTGTCACCCCATGCAACTATATCGCCATTCAAGAGAAGATGGATGAATATAGCTTCTATTATAATATTCCCGGTTGGAATATTCATATACCTGCGTGCTGTAAAATTCAGAATAAGACTTGCAAAAGATCTTGTAAGAATAGAATCGAACTGTAAAAAACTTATAAATATTATAAAACAGGAAAAACTTATACAATAATATGGAAAACTTTAAACTAAATACTATTGAAGAGGCTCTTGAAGACTTCAGAGAGGGAAAATTCGTCATTGTTGTAGATGACGAGGATAGAGAAAACGAGGGAGATTTCATTATAGCTGCCGAAAAGATTACGCCCGACGCAGTCAACTTCATGTTGAAGAACGGCCGTGGTGTATTATGTGCTCCTATAACACTTTCACGTTGCAAGGAACTTGAACTGGAGCCACAGGTAAGTTCAAATACAAGCCTGCTTGGAACACCTTTCACTGTAACAATAGACAAGGTTGAAGGTTGCAGCACCGGTGTATCTACAGCCGATAGAGCAGCAACAATAAAAGCTCTTGCCGACCCAAACAGCAAACCCGAAACATTTGCACGTCCCGGACACATCAACCCACTTTATGCCCAGGATAATGGTGTTCTGCGTCGTGCCGGACATACCGAGGCAAGTATTGACCTTGCACGCCTTGCAGGCCTCTACCCCGCCGCAGCACTCATAGAGATTATGAATGAGGACGGAACAATGGCACGTATGCCACAGCTTGTTGAAATTTCAAAAGAACACAACCTAAAGATAATTTCAATAAAGGATCTCATTGAATACAGATTGAAAAAGGAGTCACTTGTTGAAAAGGGTGAAGAAGTTGATATGCCAACAGAACACGGACATTTTCGCCTGATACCTTTCCGACAGAAATCGAACGGACTTGAGCATATAGCGCTTATAAAGGGTGAATGGAGCGAGGAGGAATCAATTCCTGTTCGCGTACACTCATCTTGCATGACAGGGGACATTTTTGGTTCTCAACGATGTGATTGCGGTGACCAGCTTCACGAAGCAATGAAACTTATTGAAAAGAACGGTAAAGGTGTTATTGTATATCTTAACCAGGAGGGACGCGGTATTGGACTGATGAACAAGATGCGTGCATATAAACTACAGGAAGAGGGAATGGATACCGTTGACGCAAACCTTTGTCTTGGATTCAAGGCCGATGAAAGGGATTACGGTGTTGGTGCCGAAATTCTGCGTCAGGTAGGAGTACGTAAAATGAAACTCATTACCAACAACCCTGTAAAAAGAATAGGATTGGAAAGCTACGGTTTGACAATAACCGAAAATATAAGTATTGAGATTGAACCAAACAACTACAATACAAAATACCTGCGTACAAAGGCTGAACGCATGGGACATACACTCAATTTTGACAAACACTAACCAATATAAGATAAAATGAACAAACTTTCAGATCGCGTAAACCGATTAGCGCCATCGGCAACACTGGCTATGTCACAGAAGAGCCAGGAACTAAAAGCGCAAGGCGTTGATGTTATAAATATGAGTGTTGGAGAACCCGATTTCAACACACCGGATGCCATTAAGGAGGCTGCAAAGAAGGCTATTGATGAAAACTGGTCACGTTACTCTCCGGTTCCAGGTTACCCTTCATTGCGTAAGGCTATTGTGGCAAAACTTAAAAAAGAGAACGGACTTGAATTCACAGAGACACAGATTTCTGTTTCAAACGGTGCAAAGCAGGCTGTATGCAATGCTATAATGGCACTTATAAACCCTGGTGATGAGGTTATTGTACCAGCTCCTTATTGGGTAAGTTACCCCGATATGGTCAAGCTTGCCGACGGTACACCTGTTATCGTAAGCGCAGGTATTGAGCAGAACTTCAAGATTACAGGTGCGCAGCTCGAAGCAGCAATTACACCAAAGACCAAAATGCTCATTCTTTGCTCACCTTCAAACCCAACAGGTTCGGTTTACACAAAAGCTGAACTCAAGGAACTTGCCGATGTTCTTGCAAAACACCCCGAGGTATTTGTTGTAGCAGACGAAATTTATGAGCATATAAGCTATGTCGGCAAACACGAAAGTATTGCACAGTTTGAGGAAATAAGAGAGCGTGTAATCATTATCAACGGTGTTTCAAAGGCGTATGCAATGACAGGATGGCGTATTGGTTACCTTGCTGCCGCAGAGTGGATTGTAAAGGGTTGTAACAAATTACAGGGACAATACACAAGCGGTCCTTGCTCTGTATCACAGATGGCTTCACTTGAGGCTTATCTTGGCTCACAGGAACCTGTTGAGGAGATGAGAAAGGCATTCGAGCGCCGCCGCGACCTTATTGTAAAACTAGCCAAGGATATTCCAGGACTTGAAGTGAATGTTCCAGAAGGTGCATTCTACCTGTTCCCTAAATGCAGTTCATTCTATGGAAAGAAATACGGAGATACAGTTATCAACAACAGTGACGACCTTGCAATGTATCTGTTGACCGAGGCTCATGTTGCAGCTGTAGGAGGTACGTCATTCGGTGCACCTGAATGCTTTAGAATGAGTTATGCTACAAGTGACGAGAATATTATTGAAGCTATACGCCGTATAAAGGAGGCACTTGCAAAGCTAAATTAAGTTATCAACAATAATAACATTATAAGAATATAACCTGTGTTTGTAACATGGGTTATATTTTTTTTATTATACATGTTTTAAAGTTTATTTTTGTATAAAGGATATTTGTATTGTTGTAAAAAAGTTGTTGATAACGTGTTGAAAACATAATGATAAATAAAAGAAAAAAAATGGTGATTTGGCTTTGATTGAAACAATCAAAAATTAAGCCACAATCGTTATTAAAATACAAAATTATTATACCACTTTTTTAATTCTTTTTTTCAAATACATTTTCAACAGTTTTCAACAGTATAAACTGTAAAAGTTTTCAATATACAGCATTATTAACAAGTTGTTGAAATAACACACAATTGTATTAATTTACAACATTTTAGCTTGTTTATTATAATGGTATAAAATGAATTCTGTTACTAATAAGATAATATGCAAACTTTTTAATGATTATTTCTCTACATTATCAACAGACTTTATTGTTGTTTTTAATTTTTTTATTTTTTAAAAAAGGAAAGATATAATAAAATATCGGTTAAAAATGTGGATAAAGAGTTTTTCACTATATTCGCGTCATGCTTAAATATATTACTATAATATTTGTAATCCTTATGGCCATATTGGATTATATGGCATACAGGAAACTTGTGCGAGCCAAAGCAGGTAAACTTGTGCGTTATCTCTTTTCATCATTTGTGATAGCAGCCAATGCTATACCTGTGCTGGCTGCGTTGTGTATGTTTGTCTTTACCAACACCGGCAACAGTACCCAAATGATGAAGGTTTCAATGATTTCCTTCACTTTATTTATACTGTTTACGTTGCTCAGGATTTTCTTCTATCCTTTCTGGTTGTTCAAGTCGAGCCGTAAGTCGGTACTATGCGGTCTTAGCCTGTGTTTGTTTACTTTATGTACATACCTGTACAGCGTTTTTGTAACACGTACCGATTATGAAGTAAAGGAGGTGGAGATCTGTTTTGCAAATCTTCCCGAAGGTTTCGATGGGTATAGGGTTGCTTTCATTTCAGATATTCATCTTGGCTCAATGTATGATATCGATAATGAGCTTAAAGATTTGGCTTCTGTAATAGATGGTGTAAATGCCGATATATTGCTTTTTGGCGGCGACCTTGTAAACCTGCATTACAGTGAACTGACCCCGGATATTATAGAGCTTCTTTCAAAGATTAAAGGAAAAGAGGGAACATATTCGGTTCTTGGAAATCATGATACAGGAACATATATATCGGGTAACAAGAATGAGATCAATGTCGCTGATGTATGTATGATACAGAATCGTGTCACCAGTTGTGGATGGGTTCTTTTAAGGGACAGCACTATATATTTGCACAAAGATGGCGATTCTATTGCCATCACGGGAATAGACTATTCGAATGAACTGCTCAAATACAAACATTCTTTGGATAATGTGAATGAGTTCAATTGTGGTCATATATATGAGAATGTCGATACATCTCTATTTAATATAACTGTTTCTCATTTACCTCAGCTATGGTATCCTTTATGTGATGGTGGCTATAGTGACCTGACTCTGTCGGGGCACATACATGCATTCCAATTCAAGGTTTCTTTGTTCGGTTATCTATTTTCTCCTGCACGATTCATGTATGAGGAATGGAGTGGACTTTATGAAAGGGAAAAAGGCAAGCTTTATATCAATGATGGAATAGGTACTGTTGCCTACTATTCAAGGGTCGGTGCACGCCCCGAAGTTACATTAATAACTCTACGTAAGAAATAGAAGATTGGTTGTCATTATAATAACAGCTCTCATTTGCGCTTAAAAACGTTTATGAGAGCTGTTATTATAAATATATTGGAATATTATGTCTATTTGGATTAAATCCTTTAAAAGGTGTTTTTGTGGCTTTAACGTGTTATCAGAATCTTTGCAGCAACACCTTCGTTTCCGTTTTCATCGTATGTGAGTATATAGTATACACCACTCGACACCTTATCACCCTTTCTGTTTCGTCCATCCCAACTATAGTGTCCTCCATTGGAAGTGCCTTCATTTATTAAATATCCGGCCGTATCAACGATTTTTATATTGCAGTCAAGTGTTAACCCTGTGATTGAAATATCGCCGCTGAAATCGGCTTTTACGGGGTTTGGATACACATGTATACTGTTCTTGTCAAGTTTGTTGGACGGTGTGGTTGCATTGCTTGTGTAGCTTACTATTCCTTTGCTTGTGCCAATGTATACCTCTCCTGTGTTATTGTCAATGGCAATACTCTCAATACAGTCCGAAGGTAATGGGGAATTCTCGGTTGTGAAATGATGTATTTCCTCAAGTCCATCGGCACTTATAAGATATATACCGTTGTCGTTTGTGCCAATCCATTTACGGTTGGCTTCATCAATTGCCATCGATTTTATATATATGCCACTCATAAGATAGTCGGCAAGCCCGGTACCATCTTTGCGTGGAACTTTTATCTGTTTAAAAATTCCGTTATTGAAGAAACTTTCGGGGTTGTCTATTATAAATAGTCCGGTATTGGTTCCTATCCATATATGTCCATTCTTATCCTCCTCCAGGCTGTGTATCTGATATACATCGTATGAAGTACCATCCTGGTTGGTGAACTTGTGGAGCCATATCTTTGTCCTGTCATCACTTGTATCGAAAAGTGTGTTGTTTGTTTTTGCGCAGAAAATTCCAGGTTCACCCTGCAGTGATGTTATCCATAACCATCCACGAGAGTCTATGAGTGGTTTTACTACCGTTGGGAGATTTTCAAGTTCCTTATAGTTTAGAGTAATCCAATTGTTGTCGCTTGTCAGTATTTTGACTACATCCTTTACTCCTGTATTTATGCACCATAAATTACCATCCTTGTCGAATTTGACAGTAGGTATTCTTACATATCGGTTCATGTATGCACCACTTTTATGAACACTCTCAAGAGGACTGTTCTCGTGGTTATAATGTTTTATGAATTCGCCATTGCGGAATTCGTATATACCATAACCGAATGAGCTTGCAAAATAGTGACCATCTTCAGCGGGGTCTTCGTCAACCGAACATATATTTACATAGTTGAGCCCTGTTGTCTCTTTTATTATATCTTCGGGGAAATTGTTCCATCTGTCATTGTCGGGGTTATATTCCATTATAGTTCCTTCGTGGAAAGTAACATCAAAATAATTGATGTTACCACCGGCAACAAGCAGATTTCCGTTCTGGGTAAACTTCATGAATTCGCAAAAATTCCTGACTGGGCTATTAGGGAATATGGGAGTGTTTGAAGCAACTATGCTGTTATCTTCGAGTTTGCACTCTACTACCCCATTGTATCCGTTGCAATTCCAGTATTTGTCCCCATCTTTCTTTAGGAAATTGCTTCTGTTTTCAATGGTATATGTCTTGAAATCTGTTGCATTCTTTATTACGGTAACCTTATTTTCGGCAGGAGCTATAACCTCGTCTCCATAACTGTATATGGTATGGTATTTCTCACCGTTGTTTTTCTCAATAAGTGTAAGTCTGTTTCTGTCGACATCAAGAGTATATATTCCCAAACTTCTGATAAGGCAGTACAATTCGTCATTAAGCTCACAGAATGCTTCGGTAGAATAGATATTCATCTTTTCCCAGTTATTCTTGTCGAGAAGGTTCTTGGCTGTGTCGCAACGGTAAACTCCATCACTTGTACCTGCATACAGACTATTCTTGAAAAGATAACAACTGTGTGTGTCAAGTCCGGTATTGTATGTATTCTTGAACTCAAGGTTTTCCAAATCAAGCACCACAACTCCAAAAGAGGTTGATATATATGCCGTAGTACCCTGGATATTTATATTGTTGATTTTTTTTCCGGCGAGTGTCTTGTTCTTGAAGTCGGTTATATTATACACAGTCTCATCATCGTAAAGAATATCTATATTTGCATTACTATATACAATTACCAATGCATTTATATCATTACTGTATGATATGAATGTTATATCAACATCGCTCAAACAGGACAAATGGTCAAAAAGTTGTATTTCATTGTCTTTTGTATTGTACGAATAAAGTGCTCCTGAGGCAAGAAT
The DNA here is from genome assembly GCA_017555865.1 of Bacteroidaceae bacterium. Lineage (GTDB taxonomy): Bacteria > Bacteroidota > Bacteroidia > Bacteroidales > Bacteroidaceae > HGM04593. The sequence goes on along the minus strand of JAFZFM010000164.1, from coordinate 15,218 downwards.
ATAAATCTTATCTCCTGCTGTTTCGCAGTATGTAGCATTGCTGTATGATGGATATACAGTCCACTCCCCTATTTTTGCATAGGAGTTAAAGGCATATAAAAGTACAAATAAAAAGAGTGAAATTCTTTTAACCATATTTCTCTTTCAAGTATTCATTAAGTTGCTTTGTTGCAAGGTAACGGTGGCTTATGCTGTTTTTTGTTTCGCTACCCATTTGTGCAAAACTTTCGGAAAATCCTTCAGGTATGAATATAGGATCGTAACCGAATCCTGCTTCACCCATCTTCACATTGCTTATACAACCCTTTACAATGCCGTTGAAAAGATTTTCCTCTCCATCAATAATTAACGCAATAACAGTGCGGAATTGTGCATTCCTGTTGTTAATTCCGGTTAAATTATGCAATAATTTCTCCATATTGGCTTGGGAGTTGCAATTTTCTCCGGCATATCGTGCCGAGTATACACCGGGTTCACCACCAAGTGCCTCAACCTCGAGACCTGTATCATCGGCAAAACAGTTGACATTATATTTTTCGTAAATGTAACGTGCCTTTATAAGTGCATTTCCCTGAAGAGTATCTGCTGTTTCGGGAATATCATCATGGCAGTCAATATCATTCAACGACAATATTTCAAACTTGTCGCCTACAATCTCCTTTACCTCCTGAAGTTTATGCTTGTTGTTGGTTGCAAATACTAATTTCATTTTTTTTCTTCAGTTTTATTTTCAACAACTGTTTTGTCATCTATCAGAACTTTCTTCTTTGATTTTATCTTGTCAAATCCAAGACCATATACAGCCATTACTTTTGACTGTGATACAAGAGCGTTAGGGTCAATAAGCTTTATGGCGCTCAACAATTGGTTTGCTTGGCTGGCACGTGTAATTGTTGTAATGACCTTTCCCTCTTTTCCCGAATAATAACCTATAGAATCAAGTAGTGTGACACCTCTCTTCAGGCGGCGTGTTATATAGTATGCAATCTCGTCGTATTTGCTTGAGAAAATAAAGAACTGTACTGTCTGGCGGTTACTGTTGACAACATAGTCGAGTGATATATTGACTATCACAAGGTTTATAAAGCCATAGAATACCTTCTGTAGACTTAAAGCAGTGTTTCCTGTAGGAATTATAAAGAAACTGCTTATTACAATACATGCGTCTACATAAAGCATGGCGCGTCCAAAACTTACATTCTTGTATTTGTTCACTATTGCAGCTATGATGTCGACACCACCAGAACTACCGTTGCTTATAAAACAGAATGCAAGACCCAATCCTGTAAAAATAGAACCTACAATACACGATTCAAGCTGCTTTTCAGGACCAAGGATAACCGAGGCGTTAGGATATACCTCAAAAAACATCTGGAAAAGCTGTAGGAACAGGGTAAGTACTACAATTGCATATATAGTCTTTATACAGAATCTCAATCCAAGCTGCCAGATAGCTATTACTATCAATACCATGTTTATTGAAAAGTATGAAAACTGTATAGGAATACCTGTAGTATACTGTATTATAGCACATATACCTGTCACTCCTCCGGTAACGAATGTGTATGGAGCCATAAAGAAGTTCCATGCAAATGCATAGAATGCAAGTCCTATAGCAATCAACAGATAATTCTTTACCTCACTCATTATTGAGGGCTGTGGTAGAAAACGCTTAGCCATAATTTGAAAGTATTATAATGACTTTTATTCTTGTTATCTATTCTTGTCAAATTACAATATTGACAATCTTCTTTGGTACAATGATTACTTTCTTTATAGGTTTTCCGTCAATATACTTCTGGCTGTTCTCGTTTGCAAGTACTGTTGCTTCAATATCAGCATTTGTAGCATCTGTTGCAAAATCAAGAGTAAAACGTGCCTTACCGTTGAACGATATGGTATATTTGATAGAATCCTCTTTAAGATACTCTTCATTGTACTCGGGCCAATGTGCATCGCATACAGTTGTAGAATATCCCAGTTTCTCCCAAAGTTCCTCACAGATATGTGGAGCAAATGGTGAAAGAACCAATACAAGTTTCTCAAGAATCTCCTTTTTGTTGCATTTTAGTGCTGTGAGTTCGTTCACGCAAATCATGAATGCGCTTACAGTGGTGTTGTATGAGAATGCAGGAATATCCTCGGTTGTCTTCTTGATGAGTTTGTGCAATGATTTGAGTTCTTCCTTTGTTGGTGCTTCATCTGTAACAATGTAGTTGTCGTTCTTGTCAAAGAACATACCCCAAAGCTTACGCAGGAATCTGTGGCAACCGTCAATACCGTTTGTATCCCAAGGTTTTGACTGCTCGATAGGGCCAAGGAACATCTCGTACATGCGTAGTGTGTCGGCACCATATTTTTCAACAATTATATCAGGGTTAACGACGTTAAACATTGACTTACTCATTTTTTCTACAGCCCAACCACAGATATACTTGTCATTTTCAAGAATGAATTCAGCGTCGGCATATTCGGGGCGCCATGAGCGGAATGCATCAATATCAAGCACATCGTTGGTTACGATGTTTACGTCAACATGCAGTGGTGTAACGTCGTAATCCTTTGAAAGATTGAGTGATACAAATGTATTGGTATCCTTTATACGGTACACGAAGTTGCTTCGTCCCTGAATCATTCCCTGGTTGATAAGCTTCTGGAATGGTTCCTCCTTTGTACTTGCACCTGTATCGAACAGGAACATGTTCCAGAAACGTGAGTAGATAAGGTGACCTGTAGCATGCTCCTTACCACCTACATAAAGGTCTACATTCTGCCAGTATGCATTAGCTTCTCCCGATACAAGTGCCTTGTTGTTTCTTGGGTCCATGTAACGCAAATAGTATGCACTTGAACCGGCAAAGCCTGGCATTGTATTGAGCTCAAGAGGGAATATTGTCTCGTTATTTATATTTTCTTTGCTTGTAATTGAGTTGTTTACAGTATCCCAAGCCCACTCCTTGGCATGTCCAAGTGGTGGTTCTCCACTCTCTGTAGGGAGGAATTTTTCAACCTCAGGCAATTCAAGTGGAAGACACTCTTCGGGTATTGGATAAGGAACTCCGTTCTTGTAGTATATTGGGAATGGCTCACCCCAATAGCGCTGACGGCTGAAAATGGCATCGCGCAGACGGTAGTTGACCTTTACTCTACCGAGTCTGTTTTCTGTAACGAACTGCTTTGTCTTTGCAATAGCCTCTTTTACTGTTAATCCGTTAAGGTTTAGTTTGCAGTCATTGAACTTTGTTGTAGGTGAGTTGGTCATTATACCCTCCTTTGCGTCGAAACTCTCTTCGCTTACATCGCAACCTTCGATAAGTGGGCGTATTTCAATGCCGAAATGTTTTGCAAATGCATAGTCACGGCTATCGTGCGCAGGAACAGCCATGATGGCACCTGTACCATAACCTGAAAGTACATAATCACTTACCCAAACAGGTATCTCCTCACCGGTAATAGGGTTAATTGCGTATGAACCTGTAAATACACCTGTCACGTTACGGTCGATCATACGCTCACGCTCGGTACGTTTCTTGGTGCGGTCAATATACTCTTCTACACTGTTTTTCTGTTCTTCTGTTGTCAGCTGTGCAACAAGTTCGCTTTCGGGAGCAAGAACCATGAATGTGACTCCGAAAATAGTGTCGGCACGTGTGGTAAAGATAGTAAACTCAATGTCGCTATCCTTTACTTTAAACTGCATTTCTGTACCTTCGCTACGGCCAATCCAGTTACGCTGTGTCTCCTTGATGGATTCACTCCACTCTATTTTTTCAAGACCGTCGAGCAGACGCTGTGAGTATGCCGATACGCGCAGACACCACTGTTTCATTTTCTTTTGTACAACAGGGTGGCCACCACGTTCCGATACACCATCAACAACCTCATCATTTGCAAGAACTGTTCCAAGTGCCGGACACCAGTTTACCATGGTTTCGTTAAGGAAAGCAATACGCCAGTTCATGAGCAATTCCTCCTTTGCGGTTTCGCTCAATGTGTTCCACTCATCAGCAGTTATTTCTATCTCGTTTGTGCATGCTGCATTTATATTACAGCTGCCCTCCTTACTCAATTTTTCAACAAGTTCCGATATTGGTTTTGCTTTTTTCTCGTTATTGTCGTAATAACTGTTGAACATCTTTATGAATGTCCATTGTGTCCAATGGTAGTAGCTTGGATCACAAGTTCTTATCTCGCGGCTCCAATCGAAGCAGAAACCTATCTTGTCAAGTTGTTCGCGATAACGGTTGATATTCTGCTCTGTTGTTATTGCAGGGTGCTGTCCTGTTTGTATAGCATACTGTTCGGCTGGAAGTCCATATGCGTCATAACCCATAGGATTAAGCACATTGAAACCTTGAAGTCTTTTGAAACGTGCAAAAATGTCCGAAGCAATATATCCAAGAGGGTGTCCTACGTGCAATCCTGCTCCCGATGGATAGGGGAACATGTTAAGAACATAGAATTTCTCTTTGTTACTGTTTTCATCCACACGATAAGTGTTGTTTTCTTTCCACCTCTTTTGCCACTTTTGCTCAATGTCGTTAAAATTGTATGCCATATTTTTAATTTTATTATTTCTACAACAAGTTCCTTATTTGCGCAGTGCGCATAATAACCTACAAAAATATATAAAATTTATATGTTTCATCCTTTTGGTAAAGGAATTTATTTGTTGGTGGTCTTTTTTATAACAAGATTACGTTAATAGGATATTTTTAGCTATCTTCGCGTAATTATTTGCATACAAAATAACCAGATAACATATATGGCCGAAAAAGAAGCTGCTGTAACCCCGATGATGCGTCAGTTCTACGAACTGAAGGCAAAACACCCCGACGCAATATTGTTGTTCCGTTGCGGTGACTTTTACGAAACATACTGTTCCGATGCTATAGAGGCTTCTGAAATTCTTGGCATTACTCTTACAAAACGTTCAAACGGTAAAAGTGATTCCTCAAAGGCTATTGAAATGGCCGGTTTTCCATTTCATGCGCTAGACACATACCTGCCAAAACTGGTAAGGTCCGGTAAACGTGTGGCTATATGTGACCAGTTGGAAGACCCTAAAATGACAAAGAAACTTGTCAAGCGTGGAATAACCGAACTTGTTACTCCGGGTGTTTCCATCAACGATAATGTATTGAATTACAAAGAGAATAATTTTCTTGCAGCAGTACATTTCGGTAAACCTATGTGTGGTGTATCTTTTCTGGATATTTCAACAGGTGAATTTCTGGTAGCCGAGGGTACATTTGATTATATTGAAAAACTTCTCATAAATTTCCGTCCAAAAGAGGTGCTTTTCGAGCGTGGTTTTAAAAACCGTTTCGAAGAGTGTTTCGGGAGTAAATATCTTACATTCGGGTTAGATGATTGGGCTTTTACCGAGGAGTTTGCAAATGAAAAGCTCACTAAACATTTTGAGACAAAGAATCTCAAGGGTTTTGGCATATCACATTTGCGTAGTGGAGTAGTGGCAGCCGGTGCTATACTGCATTATTTGAGTGTAACTCTGCATACCCAAATATCACATATCAGAACAATTTCCCGCATAGAGGAGGAGCGTTATGTAAGGCTTGACAAGTTTACAATACGCAGCCTTGAACTTCTTGGCAGTATGCACGATGGGGGTTCGTCACTCATATCGGTTGTGGACCGCACTCTGACAGCTATGGGTGCACGTCTGTTGAAACGTTGGATGGTATTCCCTCTAAAGGACAAGAAGCCTATAGATGAGCGTCTTGATGTTGTTGAATATTACTTCCGAGAACCTGAATTCAGGGATATTGTAGAGGAGCAACTGCACATGATTGGTGACCTTGAGCGTATTATAGCAAAGGTTGCTGCCGGTCGTGTATCACCACGTGAACTTGTACAGTTGAAGTTGGCCTTGCAGGCTGTTGAACCTATAAAGGTAGCATGTGAATCTTCATCAAATCCTGTGCTTAAACAGATAGGTGCGCAACTCGACTGTTGTGCCGAGATACGCGACAGAATAGCAAACGAGATTGTTCCCGAGCCTCCGTTGCTTCTTAATAAGGGTGGTGTGATTGCCAGTGGTGTAGATTCTCGTTTGGATGAGTTACGTGAAATATCATACAATGGTAAGGATTATCTTCTGCAATTGCAGCAGCGTGAGAGTGAGCGTACAGGTATTCCCAGCCTAAAGATTTCATTCAACAATGTGTTCGGCTATTATATCGAGGTCCGCAATACCTATAAGGATAATGTTCCACAGGAGTGGATACGCAAGCAGACACTTGTAAATGCAGAGCGTTACATTACACAGGAACTTAAGGAGTATGAGGAGAAAATCCTTGGTGCCGAAGAGAAGATTCTTGCTCTTGAAACACAGATATTCAATAATATAGTTGCCGATCTTGCTGCATATATACCATCTATCCAAGTTGATGCTTCACACCTTGCAAGGCTAGATGTGTTGCTTGCATTTGCAAATATTTCGCGAGCATACAAGTATGTACGCCCTGTAATTGACGAGAGTGATGTGTTGGATATCAAGCAGGGACGTCATCCTGTGATAGAGCGTCAGATGGCGATAGGGGAGGAGTATATCCCTAACGATTTGTATCTCGACAGCGACAAGCAGCAGATAATAATTGTAACAGGTCCCAATATGGCCGGTAAATCGGCTCTTTTGAGACAGACAGCGCTTATAACATTGCTTGCGCAGATAGGTTGTTTTGTGCCTGCCGACAGTGCGCGCATTGGTCTTGTTGACAAAATTTTCACACGTGTTGGTGCCAGTGACAATATTTCAGCCGGTGAGTCTACATTCATGGTTGAAATGAGTGAGGCTTCCAATATTCTCAACAACCTTTCGGGACGTAGCCTTGTGTTGTTCGATGAACTTGGACGAGGAACATCAACATACGATGGAATGTCAATAGCATGGGCAATTGTTAAATATATACATGAGTTCTCGCGTGGAAGGGCGCGTACATTGTTTGCAACTCACTATCACGAACTAAATGAGATGGAAAAGAGTTTCTCGCGCATAAAGAACTTCAATGTATCGGTTCGTGAAATAGATGGTAAGGTGATATTCCTTCGTAAGCTTATGCCTGGAGGCAGTGAACACTCTTTCGGTATTCATGTTGCAAAACTTGCAGGTATGCCCAAGAGTATTGTAAAACGTTCGGAGCAGATATTGAAAAAGCTTGAAGCTGGCAATAATCGCGGAGAACTGAAAAGTGCGCCTACAACAGAGATTGCCGATAGTCGCGAGGGTATGCAGCTCAATTTCTTCCAGCTCGATGATCCTGTACTTTCACAAGTACGCGATGAAATTCTGGGTATAGATGTAAATAATCTTACTCCGCTTGAGGCACTCAACAAACTTAATGATATCAAGCGCATAGTAAAGGGAAAATAATCCCTTGAACAAACTTATACAAAAAGCTGTTAATAGTTCTGTATGAATTATTAACGGCTTTTTTATGGATAAAAAATTCTTGACAAATGAAGTTGGTGCACGCGTGCCGGACAACACAAATTCACTAACAGCCGGTGAACGTGGCCCGATACTGCTCGAAGACAACTGGTTACTCGAAAAATTGGCACATTTCGACCGCGAAGTAATCCCCGAACGGCGTATGCACGCAAAGGGTAGCGGTGCTTTCGGATGTTTTACAGTAACAAATGATATAACACGTTACAGTTGTGCATCCTTTTTTTCAAAAGTAGGTAAAAAGACCGATGTATTTGTACGTTTTTCGACCGTAGCCGGTGAACGTGGAGCAGCCGATGCCGAGCGTGACATTCGCGGCTTTGCAGTCAAATTCTACACCGATGAAGGTAACTGGGATTTGGTAGGCAACAACACACCGGTATTCTTTCTGCGCGACCCGTTGCAGTTCCCCGACCTTAATCATGCAATAAAACGCGACCCACAGACCAATTTGCGTTCACCGCAGAGTAATTGGGATTTCTGGACAATGCTGCCCGAGGCTTTGCATCAGGTTACAATTGTAATGTCCGATCGTGGCATACCGGCTTCATACCGTCACATGCATGGCTTTGGCTCACACACATACAGCCTGGTAAATGCTGCAGGCAACAGGGTATGGGTAAAATTCCATTTCCGCACACAACAGGGTATAAAAAACCTGAGCAACGAAGAGGCTGCTGCCATCATAGCACACGACCGCGAAAGCCACGGACGCGATCTTTTTACTGCTATTGAAAAAGGAGATTTTCCACGTTGGACACTATACATACAGGTGATGACAGAAGAACAGGCTGCCACATACAAAGAGAACCCTTTCGACATTACAAAAGTGTGGAGCCACAAAGATTTTCCACTCATTGAGGTTGGAGTATTAGAGCTCAACCGCAACCCCGAGAACTATTTTGCCGATGTTGAACAAGCAGCCTTCAACCCGGCACACATAGTACCGGGAATAGGACTTTCGCCTGATAAGCTGTTACAAGGAAGACTATTTTCATACGGCGATGCACAACGTTACAGACTGGGTATAAACAATGACCAAATACCGGTCAACAGAGCAAAATGCCAGGTACACAGTTTTCACCGTGACGGCGCTATGCGGATTGATGGCAACAATGGAGCAACAAAAGGTTATTCACCAAACAGTATCGGAGAATGGAATACACAGAGTGTCAATACGGCTCACTCACACGTTACAGGAGAGTCTATGCGTTACAATCCATACGAAGACCGCACAGATGATTGTTTTTATCAACCGGGTAATCTTTACAGGCTTATGAGTGAAGAAAAGCGGGGTTTGTTGATAAGCAACACGGCAGAGGATATGATGCCTGTTACGGATAATATAAAGTACCGTCATGCTGCACATTGTTATCTTGCCGACAAAGAGTATGGCAGACGTCTTGCTGAAGCAATGCACATTGATATAAATGAGGTTGAGAGACTTGCTGCAATGAGCGAAACAGAAAGACTTTCTGCTACCGTAACAAAATAAGAAAAGCGGCTTTAAGCCGCTTTTCTTATTCCCTTTATCATAAAATATCCACCTGCAATTATAAGCGGAATACTCAACCACTGCCCCATAATCAGTGTCATTCCATCTTCAAATGCAACCTGATTTTCTTTGATGAACTCTACAAAGAAACGGAAAGTAAAAATGGTGAAAAGGCAATATCCCATAAAGAAACCACTGCCTATTTTTGAACTGTACTTTTTATACAACAGCAGACCAATGATAAATATAACCAAATATGCAATAGCCTCGTAAAGCTGGGCAGGGTGGTGTGGTACAGTCTCGCCGGCCTTTACAAAGATTACTCCCCATGGAAGTGTTGTTTCTGTACCAATAATCTCACTGTTCATAAAGTTGCCAAGGCGTACCATTGTTGCAAAGAAAGGTGCTGCAATGGCAAGGTTGTCAAGAGTCCATACCATTTTTAGTTTTGTCTTTCTTGTATATAGCAGCAGAGCTGTTATGATACCGAAAACACCTCCATGGCTTGCAAGTCCTTCATAACCGCTGAAAACCCATCCGTCGGCTGTGTTCTTTATTGGAAGAAGCATTTCAAGAGGGTGGCTCAGATAGTATTCCGGTTGGTAAAAAAGGCAGTGTCCAAGGCGTGCACCAACAAGTATTCCTATGAAACAGTAAAAGAAAAGAGGCTCAAATACATCTTCACTCTTCCCGGCGTTTCTATAAAGTCTCTTTACTATAAAGTATGCTCCAAGGAGTCCTATGACCCAACATAGAGCGTAATATCGCACATCGAACCCGAAAATTGAGAATGGGCTTATCGATGGGTTCCACTCAATGGCACAGTTTATGAACCCCATACTGTTTATACGTTAAAACGGAAGTGCATTATATCACCGTCCTGAACAACATATTCCTTGCCTTCCACACCCATTTTTCCGGCCTCTTTTACAGCAGCCTCGGAACCGTAGTTGATGTAGTCTTCGTACTTGATGACCTCGGCGCGTATGAATCCTTTCTCAAAATCGGTATGGATTACACCGGCGCACTGTGGAGCCTTCCAACCCTTGCGGAAAGTCCATGCCCTAACCTCCATTACACCTGCTGTAATGTATGTCTGCAGGTTCAAAAGGTGGTATATTGCCTTGATGAGTCGGTCGCAGCCAGACTCTTTCAGACCCATATCCTCAAGGAACATCTGTTTCTCCTCGTAGCTTTCAAGTTCGGCAATATCAGCCTCGGTCTGTGCCGAAATTATAAGCAACTCAGCGTTCTCATCCTTTATGGCCTCACGTACAGCCTCTACATACTTGTTACCATTGGCTGCAGATGTATCATCTACATTACATACATAAAGCACAGGCTTTGATGTAAGCAAGAATAGATTCTTTGCTATATTCTGCTCGTCTTCGGTATCAAAAACCACTGTACGGGCCGATTTTCCGGCTTCAAGAGCTTCTTTGAACTTCATCAATACATCATACTCAAGCTTTGCCTGCTTGTCACCACCCACGCGTGCCTGTTTCTCGACACGCTTGATACGGTTTTCAACAGTATCAAGGTCCTTGAACTGCAACTCAAGATCAATGATTTCCTTATCGCGTACAGGGTTTACCGAACCGTCGACGTGTACAATGTTGTCGTTGTCGAAGCAACGCAGGACATGTATGATTGCGTCGGTTTCACGAATGTTTCCAAGGAACTGGTTACCGAGTCCTTCACCCTTGCTTGCACCCTTTACCAGACCTGCAATATCTACAATATCACAAGTGGCGGGAACAATACGGTCGGGGTGTATGAGTTCTGCAAGTTTATTTAGTCGTTCGTCGGGAACGGTAATTTGTCCTAACTGTGCGTCAATTGTACAGAATGGAAAGTTTGCTGCCTGTGCCTTGGCACTTGAAAGACAGTTGAAAAGTGTAGATTTTCCTACGTTGGGCAAACCAACAATACCTGCTTTTAAAGCCATATTAACTACTGTTTTTTTATCGTTTCTAAATTATTCTGCAAAGGTAGTGAATAATTTCGGTACTGCGAAATGTATGGCAGTACCGAATTATATATTATATACTCTCTTGTGTTATTTATCAATGATTATCAGTGTGCCTCAAGCCAGTTTTTACCCCAGCCGTAATCGGCTACAAGAGGAACACTCAAATTTATAGCTTCCTGCATCTCCTCATGTACAATGGAAAGAACTTTCTCCTGTTCATCGGGAACTACATTGAAGTTCAATTCGTCGTGTACCTGAAGTATCATTGTTGATTTCAATCCTTCGGCCTTAAATCGATTGTATATGTTTATCATTGCAACCTTGATTATATCGGCAGCACTACCTTGGATAGGTGCGTTAACTGCATTGCGCTCTGCATATCCTCGTACAACGGCATTGTGTGAGTTTATGTCGGGCAGGTAGCGCTTGCGTCTGTATATGGTCTCTACATATCCGTTCTGCTTTGCGTCTTGTTTACATTTTTCAATGTACTGTTCTACTCCGTTGTATGTAGCAAAATAGTTTTCTATGAGTTCCTTTGCTTCCCGTCTGTCAACGTTCATGCGTTCGGCCAGTCCAAAAACTGATATTCCGTAAATAATGCCAAAATTGGCTACTTTAGCTTTACTACGTTCCTCTCTAGTGACCTCACTTATAGGTTTTTTATATACTTTTGCCGCTGTAGCTGCATGAATGTCATACCCGCTACAGAAGTCTTCTATCATATTTTTGTCACCGCTGAGGTGTGCCATAATACGTAGTTCTATCTGTGAATAGTCGACCGAAAGGAATTTACATCCTTCGTCTGGTACAAAGGCTTTGCGAACCTCTTTACCATCCTCGTCACGAATGGGTATATTTTGCAGGTTGGGGTTGCTTGAACTTAATCTTCCGGTAGCTGTTACTGTCTGGTTGTACGATGTATGTATCTTTCCACTTTTAGGATTTACAAGTTCGGGTAGGGCATCAACGTATGTGCTCAACAGTTTTTTCAATCCTCTGTATTGTAAAATATTTTTTACAATAGGGTGGCGGTTCTGTACTTGAGTCAGCACTTCTTCCGAAGTTACAAACTGACCTGTTTTTGTCTTCTTTGGTTTTTCAACAATCTTTAGTTTTCCAAACAGGATATCTCCAACCTGCTTGGGGGATGCTATATTAAATGTCTCACCGGCTTGTGTGTATATATCCTCTTCAATATCGGCAAGCCTTTTGCTGAATAGTGATGATGTCTCTTTCAGAGCGACAGTGTCAATGCGCGCTCCATTCCTTTCCATATATGCAAGTACTGGAACAAGTGGCATTTCTATGTTATAGAAAAGATTCTCCATCTCCTCCTTTTCAAGTTCTTTCTGCAATATGTTCTTTAACTTTAATGTGACATCTGCATCTTCACAGGCATAGTCACAAACAAGAGCAGGGGGAATGTCACGCATGTTTTTCTGGTTACGTCCTTTCTCACCTATAAGTTCTTCAATTTTTATGGTTTCATAATTGAGATAGATTTCGGCAAGATAGTCCATACCATGATAAAGTTCCGGCTGAAGAACGTAGTGTGCTATCATGGTGTCGAAAAGTTTTCCTTTGACCTCTATTCTGTAGTTGCCAAGTACGGTCAAGTCATACTTTAGGTTCTGGCCCACTTTTTCACTCTCTTCGTTTTCGAATATACAGCGAAGTATCTCAAGTCGGGCCATAGTGCTTGTGCGGTCTACCGGCATTGGTATATAAAATGCCTCTCCTTCCTTTACAGATATGCTTATACCTACCAATTCTGCAGCAAGAGCGTTGGTACTTGTGGTTTCTGTGTCAAAGCATACTGTTTTGCAATTTTTTATATCAGTGACAAAATTGAGTATATCTTCTTCTGTATCAACGAGTTTGTATATGTGTTGGGTGTCATTTAAGCTAAAATGGCTCGATTTTTTTTCTTCAACTGTACTTTCGGTCGGGAAAAAATCAAAGAGAGAGCCTTGAATTGCTCCGTTTTTCGCCTCTTTATTTTTCTTGCCAACATTTTCATTTGCAACCGATGGTGTTTCATCGAACAGTGATGGTGCAAAATTATTTTTCTTTACTCTCTCTTTAAGTGAGCGCAATTCATAAAAATTGAATAGGGTTGTGAGTTGCTCCTCGTTTGGTGTTTCTCTTTTTAGAGAGTCCATGTCGAGTTCAACAGGAACATCTGTTTTTATTGTTGCAAGGAATTCACTAAAAATTATCTTTTCTCTGTTTTCTTCAACTTTTGTTTTTAGTGCTCCTTTAATTTCACTACTATTGGCAAGCATATTTTCAATACTGCCGAATTGTGCTATGAGTTTTTGTGCAGTTTTTTCTCCGACACCCGGACAGCCTGGAATGTTATCGCTTGAGTCACCCATCAGGCCAAGCAGGTCTATTACCTGCTCTGTTCTCTCAATACCGAACTTCTCCTTCACCTTTTCAACACCCATAATCTCAAATTCCTTGTCGCCATATTTTGGACGGTATATGAATGTTGTGTCTGAAACAAGTTGCCCGTAATCCTTGTCGGGTGTCATCATATATGTAATTATTCCCCTTTTCTCCGCCTGTTTAGCCAATGTTCCAATAACATCATCGGCTTCGTATCCAGGAACTTCGAAAATGGGTATATTGTATGCCTGTATGAACTCTTTTATAATGGGTACAGACTCCTTGATTACCTCAGGAGTCTCCTCGCGCTGTGCCTTGTATTGTTCATAAGCCTCGTGGCGAAAAGTGCCTCCTTTTGGGTCGAAAGCAATTCCTATGTGTGTTGGGTTTTCTTTTTTCAATACATCCTCAAGGGTGTTGATGAACCCCATTATAGCCGATGTATTGAACCCTTTTGAATTTATTCTTGGGTTTTTTATGAAAGCATAATATGCACGGTATATAAGCGCGTAAGCGTCAAGTAAAAAGAGTTTCTCCATTTTTAATTAATTAAAAGCGATTGTAAAAATACATAATTTTTGCTACTATCCATATTCTTTTTTATTACTTTTGCATTATAATAATGTGCAGAAACTTGATTTTTTATCATTTTGTCAGCTCATAAATCATAATGCAATGGATTATTTGTCTATCATAAAAGAACCTATAAGGAGCGAAATAGTTGAGTTCAACAGCTATTTCAAGGAGCAGTTCAAGAGTGATATCAAGCTCTTGGATACGGCTCTACTGTATGTTAGCGAATCGGTTGGCAAGATGATGCGCCCTATGTTGCTTATGCTTGTTGCAAAAAGTATCGGTGAAGTCAATAAAAAGACATTTGCAGCAGCGGCATCTATGGAGCTTCTGCATACAGCAAGCCTATTGCATGACGATGTCATAGATGAGAGTGACAAGCGTCGTGGTCGTCCATCTGTAAATGTGGCTTTCAATAACAATATTGCTGTTCTGTCGGGTGACTATATGTTCTCACAGTCATTGAATTGTGCTGCTGAAACAGAAAATACTTCTGTAGTAAGTGAGATTTCGTCGCTGGGAAAAGCGTTGTCAAAGGGCGAGATTCTGCAATTCCAACTTCAGCAAAGTGGGGAGTATAACGAGGAGAATTATCTCAATGTAATATCGTGCAAGACTGCGTCGCTTTTCAAGTGCTGTTGTGCATGTGCTGTTTTGACAGCTGGTTATGATAAGGAACTTTTCGACCGCTTTGTAGAGTTTGGTGAGAATATTGGTATATGTTTTCAAATAAAGGACGATATATTTGATTACTATAAAGGTGATGTCGGAAAGCCAACAGGAAGTGATATGCGTGAGGGTAAGATTACTCTTCCTGCACTATATGTACTGAAAAACAGTAAAAATCCTGTTCTTTTACCAATAAAGGACAAACTTGCCAAGGGTGAGATTCTCGATGAAAAGGAGATAGAATCATTAATTGGAATATCACTTGAAGAGGGTGGTGTGGAGTATGCATTAAGCCAGATAGAGTACTATAGGCAGTGTGCTCTTGAAGCTCTGCCTGTTGGTTTATCACAGGAGTTCTACAATGCTTTTACTGCGTATATTGATTACGTCATTAAAAGAGAAAAATAATCAGTTATAAAGCGGTTTTTCTATCTATCCGTTTCAACACTTGCCTTTACCGGTTTTGTAACCTTGATAATATCTTATAACAGGTTTATATAAAAACATGAGGGTGACCCAAAAGTAAATGGGTTGCCCTCTTTGCTTTTTATATTATTTATTCTCCGATGTATATCAAGTTGTAAAAAAGATAGCTATTCTTTTGTAAAACAAGAGAATAGCTATTGTTTGTTTTTTAGTTTTTTACT
>JAFZFM010000013.1 GCA_017555865.1 Bacteroidaceae bacterium | reverse complement strand
CTCGAAGAAGAATAACCGCAAGAACATAGGCGAGCTTATTGTCGGTTTCAGCCTGCTGTTCCTTGGCCTCTCCTTCATGAAGGATTCAGTGCCCGACCTGCGTCAGACACCGGAAGTGCTGGAGTTCGTGACATCATGGGCTGCGCACGGATTCAGCTCGGTACTCCTGTTCCTGGCCTTCGGTACAGTATTGACTCTTGTACTGCAATCCTCATCTGCCACAATGGCCATCACACTCATCATGCTCAGCATGGGCTGGATACCGTTTGACATGGCCTGCGCAATGGTACTCGGTGAGAACATTGGTACAACAATCACAGCCAATATTGCGGCATCAGTGGGAAATACCGAGGCAAAACGTGCGGCAATGTCACACACAATCTTCAACCTCTTCGGTGTAGCCTGGGCATTGGTATTGTACCGTCCGTTCCTAAACCTGGTAGGTTACATTACTGAAACCCTATTCGGGTTACCCAACCCGGCGGCAGAAGGATTTGCTGTAACAGGTTCTGAATCACCCGAGGGCACAGCAGCGCTTTACGGCCTGTCAATGCTCCACACTCTGTTCAACACAATCAACACATTGCTTCTGGTCTGGTTTACAAAATGGATAGCAAAAGCCGTATGCCTTATTGTACGCGCACCTAAGAACCAGGAGAAGGAAGTTTTCAAGCTCAAGTATATTTCGGCCGGACATCTTGCCACACCTGAACTTTCGGTCGAGCAGGCATTTGATGAGGTAATCCATTTTGCGCAGATATCAAAGAGCGGAGCCGTATATGCAAAGGAGGCGATTGCAGAGGCTGACACTGACAAGTTCGAGGCCTTGAGAGAGAAGCTCGTGAAGTACGAGGAGATTTCGGACCGTGTGGAATATGAGATTGCATCGTTCCTCAATGGAGTATCGGCCGAGGAGATAAGCGAAAGCACATCGCGCAAGATAAAGGCCATGTACAAGATTGTGGGCGAACTGGAGTCGCTGGGCGATTCGGGTGAGACCATCAGCCGCATATTGTCAAGAAAGAACATCCACAAGAAGAGATTCGACCCCGAGGCCATGAAGAACCTCAACACCATGGCCGATGCAGTACTTGCTGCGTATGACGTAATGATTGCCAACCTGACATCAGCACACAAGGGAGAGCTCACTGACATCACCAACGCATACAATGCCGAGGAACGCCTGAACACACTGAGAAACAATTTCAGGGATGCCGTAATCGAGGATATCGAGAATGGCGGACAGAGCTACCAGACAAGTGTCTATTATATGGATATAATGAACACCTACGAGCGTATGGGTGACTTCATGATAAACATTTCACAGGACCTTGAACGAGGATTCATCAACAGATAACATTGCAACATTCATTTCAAGGATATCGTGTTGTTCCAGCAGGGGCAGCACGATATCTTTTCTTTTACCGGAATAAATGGGTGTCAGGGTCTGTGACCCGTAATAATAAGTACTTATATCAGGGGATTGCAAATCCCCAATAGGAAAAAATATCAAAGCCGTTGGCATATTCGGACCTATCCGTTATAAAGGCAATGCACCCTCACCTTGCACAGGCAAGTCGCGACTATCACCGTTGGCAATATAACGAAATGATTTTGGAGACATACCAGATGGCGAAGAAACGCAAGGACACAAAGACAATGGAGAGAGCAGCTTCAAGCTATGCGAGGTACAACCGCATTGACCTTGAGGATGAACAGGCCGTGCCGTATGACCTCATTGTCGTTCAGCCGTTCACCGCCACCGATGCCCCCTCTGTTCTTGGTATCAAGCCGATACCGAACGTTCAGGAGAAGATACAGAAGATGATTGCAAAGTACCGTGCAGAGACAATAGACATCGAGGATGTGGAGTACGAAGAGGCCGACCTTGAAGAGAATGTTTTATTTGGTGACGATGAAACAGAATCTGCCAAAAGCCAATTATTAATGAAAGTTATTTACTACCTTTGTCAAACAAACTAATGCGTAATGAAAAAAGCGTTTAATATAGAAGAACAGATTACCCGTCTAAAACAATACGGTGTGGTTTTTGACAACGAAGATAAGGCAAAGGAGATCCTTTTGGATGTCGGTTATTACAGAATGGGATTTTACTCTTTCCCTTTTGA
Source organism: Bacteroidaceae bacterium (assembly GCA_017555865.1). Taxonomy (GTDB): domain Bacteria; phylum Bacteroidota; class Bacteroidia; order Bacteroidales; family Bacteroidaceae; genus HGM04593. The sequence goes on along the minus strand of JAFZFM010000013.1, from coordinate 1,009 downwards.
AAAGTCATATCCCGCATTGGAAAACAGAACACACGATGTAAAAGAGGGTACAACATTCAAAAGTATATATGACCTTTACGATTTTGATACAAGGTTAAGAAGAATCTTGCTCAATGCTCTTGACCGTATTGAGGTGAATATTCGTACACAAATAACATACATTGTTTCAAACCATTACGTTAATTCGCCTACTTGGTTTGCGGACAGCAATATAATGGAAAGCGGATTTGTGAGTACATTTGAAGAGAAGGTTTATAAGACTTTAAGAGATAATCCGGTAATTAAGCGACATCACGACAAGTATATAAATGATAAATACGCTCCTGCTTGGAAAACGATTGAGTTTATGACACTTGGTAATTTGACTTCGCTATATAAGGCTATTAAAGAAGATGGCGTTAAGCGTGCCATTGCCGGTCAATATGGTTGCTCCATAAGGGTTTTCTTGAACTATCTTGAAACGATTAGGGTTATAAGGAATAAATGTGCTCACGGCAATTGCATATATAATATTGAAACAGCGAAAGGTATTGCTGGCAAGCCTGCAGAAGTTCCTACTGATTGTCGACACAACATTAACGGTGCTATATGTGTTATTAGGTATATCCTTGGTACAATATCTGCTGAAAGGAGAAAAGAACTTGAACAAGATATTGTTGCTTTAATGAATGCTAGTAGAGATATAAATGCTACTGAAATAATAAAAAATTGCACTAAAATAGCAATTTGACTTGTCGGAGTAAATTTTATATCTTATCTTTGCAATACCTAACAGTGCCCGTATAGGCTTAGTCGCTATATCTGCACTATAAAAAGGATGTAGGGAGTTCCGGTGCACACGGAACTCCTTTTTTACACATACCGTGTAATTGATTTTGTCGAAGCTGCTTCCGCTCGCTTTGTGCGTGAACAAGTTCCCGCCCACTCGCTTGCTCGCAGCTTTCTCAGCCGTAGTCGCAGTGTCTTGCACGTTAAACAGTACAGTATCAAACCTACACCATAATCGTAT
>JAFZFM010000012.1 GCA_017555865.1 Bacteroidaceae bacterium | reverse complement strand
ACCTCGTTAACACAGGTTGGAACGGTACCGGCAAGCGTATCTCTATCAAGGATACACGTGGTATCATCGACGCTATCCTCGATGGCTCAATCGATACAGCTCCTACAAAGGTTATCCCTCACTTCGACTTTGTTGTTCCAACAGAGTTGCCAGGTGTTGATCCTGCTATCCTTGACCCACGCGACACTTATGCTGACGCTGCTCAGTGGGAGGAGAAGGCTGTTGACTTGGCTGGCCGTTTCATCAAGAACTTCACCAAGTACACAGGTAACGAGGCTGGTAAGGCTCTTGTTGCTGCAGGTCCAAAACTCTAATAAGGTTATAAACCTAAATATGGCGTCTGCTCCTTTTGGGGCAGACGCTTTTTTTGTATCTTCGCATAGTCAAAAAACAATATATGTTCGGCAGTGATACCATAGAATTCATAAAGGCGCACCGCGGTGACGATGTGAGGACGCTTGCGCTTCGGGCAAAGCGCTATCCCGGTGTGGATATGCGCGAGGCTGTTGTGCAAATTGAGGGCTGGCAGCAGGCACGCGAGAAACTTCCATCGTGGGCTGCTGTGGACGGTGTAGTATACCCGCCTAAAATCTCTATGGAACAGTGTTCGAGCGAGCTGTCGGCTAAGTATAAGGCAACATTGTTGTGTGGCGATAGGTTCGCAGATATGACAGGTGGTTTCGGTATTGATTTCAGCTATATATGTCGTGGTTTCAATGAGGCTTTCTATATTGAGCGCAGTGAACGGCTTTGCGATATTGCCCGTTCCAATTTTTCCCTTCTTGGGCTTGACCACGCCAAGGTGATGAATGGCAATAGCGAGGATTTGCTGGCCTCCCTGCCGCAGCTTGACTGGATTTTTGTCGACCCGGCACGACGTGACGGTGATGGCCGCAAGGTGGTCGCTCTGTCCGATTGTGAACCAAATGTGGTTGAATTGGAGGAGCAAATGTTGTCAAAGGCTGCCAGAGTGCTTGTAAAGTGTTCTCCAATGCTTGATATAACGCTTGCATGCCGTCAACTGAATAATGTTACTGCAGTTCATGTTGTTGCTGTCAATAACGAATGTAAGGAACTGCTTTTTCTCCTTGGCCGAGATAGGGTAGAGGAGTGTGCTGTGCATTGTGTCAATATACTCAAGGATGAGGTGCAGGAGTTCTGCTATGCTGTCACCGAGGAGAGCTTGGCAAATGCTTCCTATAGTAACGGTGTGGGTAAATATCTGTACGAACCTAATGCAAGTATTCAGAAGGCCGGTTGTCATAATGTGCTTTCACATAAATTTGGTTTGGATAAACTACATCCGAACAGCCAGCTTTATACATCGGATGAACTCATTGCCTCGTTTCCCGGCAGGTGCTTCGAGGTTATTGATACGATAGGTTTCTCCAAAGCCGATATAAAACGGGTTCAGGAACTTAAAAAAGCCAATATAACTGTACGTAATTTCCCCGATAGTGTGCAGCAGTTACGTAAGCGACTTAAACTTGCCGATGGTGGCGATAGTTATATATTCGCGACTACGCTTGCACAAGGAGAAAAGGTGTTGGTATTATGCAAAAAAACCGGATAAATCCGGTTTTTTTGTTTCTGTTATTCCACATAATAGAACAAAAAATGAAATTATAGATAATGCTTTACTCATTTTCTTGTAGTAAAGTTATAGCAAAAAGTTTATGAAGTTGTTGTTTAACAAAATTCGGAATTACTCTTTCAATAACAATTTATCCATATTCTTCTTGCGTACAAGTTCGTATGCTTTAAGGAACATGTCGTTGGTGTGGTTATAGAGTATCATAAACTCGTTCATGTCCCAAATGTCGCGTGCAATCAACTGCTTTAGCTGGTTCTTGAGCTCGGGTAGTGAGCGCTCAAACTCCTCTTCGCCACCTTCAAGCTTCACGTTGTCCTTTTCGCCCTGTGCGCGCAACATCTGCATTAGGTTGTCGTCGACCTTGAATCCTTTCTCAAAAGCCTCAATGTTCTTGTACTCGGCAAGCAGTTTGCTGCGGTTCTCGTCAAGGTAGTGCAGTGATGTCTGTATTATAGATCCCTTGGCTGCCAGTGCGCGGTGATACTTTGTGTACTTCATTGTATCCATTGGAACAAAATAGTCGGGCATGATTCCTCCACCGCCATAAACAGGACGTTTAAGACGTTTGGTATATGTCTTGAGAGAGTCGGGGAAGTGTATGCTGTCGGCGCTTGTCATCTCTCCGCTGTTGTATCGGTGCATAAGGTCGTCCTCGTACTTTGTAGAGTCACTTGCATAGGGCTTCTGAATACAGCGTCCCGATGGGGTGTAGTAGCGGGCAATGGTGAGGCGTATCATTGAACCATCGGGTAGCTGGAACGGACGCTGTACCAATCCCTTGCCAAAACTGCGTCGGCCAACAACAATACCACGGTCCCAATCCTGTATGGCACCTGCAAGAATCTCCGAAGCCGAAGCCGATGTCTCGTCAACAATTACAACAAGGTTACCTTTGCGGAATTTGCCGCCACCTTGTGACAGATAGTCGTAGCGTGGGTTTCTTCGTCCCTCGGTGTAAACTACAAGGTGTGAGTCGTCAATGAATTCGCTTGCAATGTCAACGGCTGCTGTAAGGTAACCTCCTCCGTTGCCTTCAAGGTCAAGGATAAGATTCTTCATGCCACGCTCCTTGAGCGAGTCGAGCTTGGTGACAAACTCCTCGTGTGTCTTGGCACCGAATGACGTAATTCTTATGTAGCCATTGTTCTTGTCTATCATGTAGGCAGCGTCTACGGTTGCAGTTGAAATGTCATCGCGTGTAAGGTTGAATGTTAGTATGCGGTCAATGCCTCGGCGTACTACATCTACCTTTACGTTGGTGCCTTTCTCTCCGCGCAGACGTGTCATGATGTCGTTTCGCTCCATCTTGACTCCTGCGATGGCTGTGTCGTTGACTGCAATTATACGGTCGCCGGCAAGAATGCCCATTCGCTCCGACGGGCCGTTCTTTGTTGTCTGTATCACATATAATGTGTCGTCTACAATGTTGAACTGTATGCCAATGCCACCGAAACTTCCCTGCATTTGTTCAAGGAGTGATTTTGTCTCCTTGGGGTCGCTGTATGTGGAGTGGGGGTCAAGCTCCTTGAGCATGGCCTTGATTCCAATCTCTGTTATCTTGTCGTTGTCGGCGTCATCAACATAGAATCTTGAAATGATGTTGCCTGTGTACATCAGTTTCATTATATGTTCGGGCAACTCCTGGGCTTTTGTAGCAAAAGCTGTAGATAGTATTGCTATAAGTAGAATAATCTTTTTCATTGTTTATTTTTTTATTGGCATTAGTGGGGTCACATCTTTCCCGTATGTTATCAGTTCTCGTACAATGCTGCTGCTTACCGAGGCATATTCCGGCTCACACATCAGCAGCACAGTTTCAATATTTCCCATTTTAAGGTTAACGTCGGCAATTTCGCGCTCATACTCAAAATCCTTTACACTGCGCACACCACGCAACAGCGCTGTGGCATTTATCTCCTTTGCAAAGTCCATCGTAAGGCCGTTGTATGAGGTTACTTCCACTCTTGGTTCATTGGTATAAAGTTCCTCTATTGCCTGTATGCGCTCTTGGAGAGTGAACATGCACTGCTTGCCTGCATTTGTGCCTATGGCAACAACAATCCTGTCAAACAGTGGTAGAGCACGTTGCAGCAGCGACTGGTGACCTCGGGTAAAGGGGTCGAATGTTCCGGCAAAAAGTGCAATTCTTTCCATTGTGTGCTTATTTGTTTTCCTCTTCGGCCTTGTCTTCCTCTACAACAAGGTTGTCAATTATGAAGTTCTGTCTTTCCATGGTGTTTTTTCCCATGTAGTAGGCCAGCAGGTCGTCTACCTTGTCGTCCTTATGCATTTCTACGCGCTCCAGACGCATGTCAGGGCCTATGAAATTGCGGAACTCGTCGGGCGAAATCTCACCAAGTCCTTTGAATCGTGTAATTTCGGGGTTGGGCGAGAGTTTTTCTATTGCTGCAATACGTTCCTCTTCGGTATAGCAATATATGGTCTCAAAATCGCTCTTCTGCTCCTTGCGTTCTTCGGCTCCTTTCTTGCCACGTGGCAGTTTGCGCTTGTTGCGTACACGGAACAATGGTGTCTGCAATATGTATACGTGTCCTTTCTTTATGAGTTCGGGGAAGAATTGCAGGAAGAATGTGATCATAAGAAGGCGAATGTGCATACCGTCCACGTCGGCATCGGTTGCTACAATAACCTTGTTGTATCGTAGTCCTTCGAGCCCATCCTCTATATTCAATGCTGCCTGCAGCAGGTTGAATTCCTCGTTCTGGTACACTACGGCGCGGCTCAGACCATAGCAGTTGAGCGGCTTTCCGCGAAGGCTGAACACTGCCTGAGTATTTGCGTCACGACTTTTTGTTATAGAGCCGCTTGCCGAATCACCCTCGGTTATGAAAATACAGCTCTCGTCCATGCGGTCGCCTTTTGTGTCGTTGTAGTGTATGCGGCAGTCGCGTAGCTTGCGGTTGTGTATGTTTACCTTCTTGGCCTTTTCGCGAACCTGTTTTGTAAGTCCGGCAAGTTCCTTGCGTTCCTTCTCCGAGGCTGTAATCTTTGCCAGAATAACATCGCTTATCTCGGGGTTCTTGTGCAGGTAGTTGTCGAGCTCTTCCTTTACAAAATCGCCGATGAACTTCTTTACACTCATGCTTCCCGGGTCGGGTGCAATGGTTGTTGAACCCAGTTTTACCTTTGTCTGACTCTCGAATACCGGCTCTTGTATATTTATTGCAATGGCAGCTACAATACCGTTGCGAATGTCGCAGTATTCAAAGTTCTTGGCCGAGAAGAAGTCATGTATTGTCAGTGCCACCAGTTCCTTGAAGGCGCTCTGGTGTGTACCACCCTGCGATGTATGCTGACCGTTTACAAACGAGTAGTACTCCTCGCCATACTGTTGTGCATGGGTAAATGCAATCTCAATGTCGTCGCTCTTGAGGTGTATTATGGGGTAGAGTGCATCGGCGGTCATGCGGTCGCTGAGCAGGTCAACGAGTCCGTTGCGCGATAGAATGCGCTTGCCGTTGAACATTATTGCAAGTCCAGTATTCAGGTATGTGTAGTTGCGCAACAGCGTTTCGATGTATGCCGGACGGTACTCGAAATTGCGGTACAGCGTGTTGTCGGGTGTAAACGATATGTATGTTCCGTTCTCGTCGTCGGTCTTTTCGGTAGTGTCGCTTACAAGTATTCCCTTTTCGAATTTTGCAATACGCACAACGCCATCGCGATAGCTACGCACCTCAAAATTTGTACTTGTAGCGTTTACGGCCTTAAGTCCTACGCCGTTAAGTCCAACAGACTTCTGGAACACCTTGTCGTCGTACTTCGCACCGGTATTCAGCTTGCTCACAGCCTGTATCATCATACCCTGCGGAATGCCACGGCCGTAGTCGCGTACGGCAACTGAGTGGTTCTCTATAATGTCTATCTCAATGCGCTTGCCAAAGCCCATCTTGAACTCATCGATACAGTTGTCTACAACCTCTTTGAGCAGTACATATATACCGTCGTCGCTTTGTGAACCGTCGCCCAGTTTTCCAATGTACATACCGGGGCGCAGACGTATATGTTCCACATCGCTCAGGTGGCGAATCGACTCGTCGGTATATGCCGCAGCCTCAACCTGCGGAGTCTCGTTAAATTCCAGATTATTATTATCGGCCATTATGCTTGTTTATAGTTCTTTTTTGAATGCGCGGCGGCGCTTGTGCTGTTCTTTCTCGAACTCACTCCACTGCTGCTGAATCTTTATGTTTTCTTCAAGTTCGGGATTGCTCTCCACATCAACGAATCCCATATCGATATAATTGCCTAGCAGGTCGTTGAATATAAGTGCAAGCGCTCCCTTGCTCTGGTATTCGGGTTTTATTGCAACCAAAAGGAAATCCAGACGTTTCGGGTGCTTGAAGAAGAGTGCTTTTGCCAGGTGCCACCAACCGAACGGGAATAGTTTTCCCTTTGCTTTGCGCAGCGCCTCAGATAGTGAGTATATGCTTATTCCAAGTCCCACAAGGTTGTCATCCTTGTCTACTATCAGCGAAATTAGTCGCAGGTCAATGACTGGGACATACATCTTTATGAGCTGCTCAATCTGTTTTTTGCTGAGTGGAGAGAAACCATACAGGTTGGCATAGCACTCGTTTACAAGTTCAAACAGTGCGTGTCCGTATCTCTT
>JAFZFM010000163.1 GCA_017555865.1 Bacteroidaceae bacterium | reverse complement strand
TTAGTTTATATTATTTTTCACTTTAGACAAAATGCAGCGCAAAAGTAGATACTTTTTCCCAAATGGCAAAACTTTTCAACTGTTTTTTGCAGAAATGAGGCAAAAGTTTCTGTTGCAGGACAAAAAAGGATGGCGACAAATGCCGCCATCCTGTATATAACCTTATATAATATATATTAGAGGTTTGGATTGATGCTGCTCCACTCCTCGATTGCAGGAACAATGTTGAGAGTTACGAGCTCGTCACGCATTTTACAAAGGTGAGCATAGCTTGCATCGAGCTTAGCAATCTCCTCGTCTGTACCAACAGGCATCTTGTATGAGCAACCGTTTGCGTCGAGAACTGTATCCATAGCCATCATGATGTGGTTGTACTTCTCATTTGAAACGTATGTACCTGCAGGGTAACGGAATGTCTCACCACCCATAACCGAACGGATCATCTCAACTGAGAGATATGAAGGGCTCTGGAATGAAGAACGGCCACGCAACTTGATAATAGCTGCACCACCCTGTGTAACATCCTTCTTCATCTGCTCCCACTCAGCCTCGGGGAACTCCTCTGTACCGATGATTTCGGTCAATGGCTTGCCGGCAATCTTTACTGCGCTGCCGAATACAGCCATCTGCTCGCCGTGGCCACCATAAGTAGCGCAACCTGTAACCTCGCTCATCATTACACCAAACTTCTTAGCAAGAGCGTTCTGCAAACGTGTAGAATCGAGACCCGCAAGTGTTGTAACCTGACCTGGTTTCAAGCCTGAGTAGAGAAGTGTTACAAGACCTGTCAAATCAGCAGGGTTGAAGATGATTACAACGTGCTTAACATCGGGACAGTATGTCTTGATGTTCTTACCGAGTTCCTCGGCAATCTTGCAGTTACCAGCGAGCAGGTCCTCACGTGTCATACCCTCCTTACGTGGAGCACCACCTGAAGAGATGATATATTTAGCGTCTTTGAATGCCTCGGCAACATCGGTAGTTGCAGTGATGTTTACGTTGTCAAAACCACTCTGACGCATCTCCTCGGCAACACCCTCGGGAGAGAAAACATCGTAAAGACAGAGGTTTGATGTCAAACCCATCATAAGAGCAGACTGTGCCATGTTAGAACCGATCATACCGGCAGCACCTACAATCACCAATTTCTCATCTGTTAGAAATTTCATAACTTTTAAATTTAAGGTTTATATAAAACTGATTATCATTTATCCATTAAAGTCCAAGCGACTTGAATATCCTGGCCGAAGCTCCTGAATTGCCGTTAACGTAATTACCGGCAGCCTTGCCGGCATTCTCCAAAAGCTTTGGATCATTCTCGAGCTCGCTCATACGTTGTTCGAATGCCGCAGCAGATGATATTTCAAGACCACCACCGCACTCTATGAGTTTTTGCGCCTCCTGGAACTTCTTGTTATTGGGGCCAAAGAATACCGGCACACCATAAACTGCAGCCTCGAGCACATTGTGTATACCAACACCGAAACCACCGCCCACGTAGGCAACATCGGCATAACGGTATATTGATGACAGCAGACCGTAGCAGTCGATAATGAGACAGCTGGCCTTGCGGACATCTTCCATTGAAGCCGAAGAATAACGTACGCACACGCCGTTATACTGTTTTTCAATAGCTTTTACACGTTCATCATCAACCTCGTGCGACGCTATTATGAGTTTCCAGTCGTTGTGGGCATTGAAATAGGGCATATACACAGCCTCGTCGGCACCCCATGAACTGCCAGCAATGAACACCTTGTCACACCCCTCGACAAAAGCGTCGACAAGCGGCAGCTGACGTGCCTGCTCAAGGATCTTCACCACCCTGTCGAAACGTGTGTCGCCAACAACCTCGACATTCTCGACATTGACAGACTTCAAAAGTGCCTTTGAGTTCTCGTTCTGTACAAAAAGCTTTGTAAAACAGTGCAGGGTAAGACGGTAGCGGCCACCCCAATACTTGAAGAAAGCCTGATCCTTACGGAATATCGATGATACGCTGTACACCGGTATCGAACGCTTGTTAAGACCAAGAAGGAAGTTGAGCCAGAACTCATACTTTATGAAGAAAGCCATCTTTGGCTGCAGAATTTCAAAGAAACGTTTTACATTGCGCTTTGTATCAAAGGGCAGATAGCAGACAACATCGGCCTGCTGATAGTTCTTGGCAGGATTATAGCCCGATGGTGAGAAGAAGGTGAGCACAACCCTGTACTCGGGGTGCTCGGCACGGAACTTCTCTATCATGGGACGGCCCTGCTCAAACTCGCCGAGCGATGAGGCATGAAACCATACATAAGAGGTTCCGGGCTTGACACTCTCCTTGAGCTTGGCAAAAGTCTCCTTGTGTCCGGCAAGCATTTGCTTTGCCTTCTTGTGACCGAACAGAGCTGCCAATCTTACGAAGAAAATATAGAAATATATTCCTAGTGTATACATAGTTTATCCAAGTACAGTTATTGCACGCTGCATGCGGGCCAGTGTCTCTTCCTTGCCCAGCAGTGATGAAATGTCAAACATCTGGGGACCTTTACCCTCGCCTACAAGTGTAAGACGGAAGGCATTCATGATTTCGCCCATACCATAGCCATTTGCCTCAATCCACTCGTGGACAGCCTTGTCCTGGCTCTCGATAGAGAAATCCTCGAGCGAAGCAAGCAACTGCGCAAGTTCGGTCATTTTTTGGGCAGAATCCTCTTTCCAGCGTTTTTTTACGGTTTTCTCGTCATATGATTCAGGAGCAACAAAATAGAAGCTGCTTGCATCCCACAACTCGTGTACAAAGTTCACACGGCCTTTCATAAGGGCTACAATCTTCTCGAGGTGCTCAATTGTTGTTTCAACACCGTGTGCCTTTACTACAGGCATGAAGATTTCGGCAATCTCTACATCTGGCTTGCGAAGGATATACTCGTGGTTGAACCATACCATCTTCTTGTAGTCGAAACGCGCACCGGCCTTGCTGCACTTCGCAAGGTCGAATTTTGCCACGAGGTCGTCCATTGACATGAGTTCAACGTCGTCACCCGGATTCCAGCCAAGCAGAGCGAGGAAGTTGATGACAGCCTCGGGCAGGTAGTCGCTCTCACGGAAACCCGATGATACAGCGCCACTCTTAGGGTCGTTCCACTCGAGAGGGAAGACGGGGAAGCCAAGACGGTCGCCGTCGCGCTTGCTCAACTTGCCGTTACCCTCGGGCTTGAGAAGCAACGAGAGGTGTGCAAAACGCGGCATGGTATCCTCCCATCCGAATGCACGATAAAGGAGCACATGAAGAGGTGCCGATGGCAACCACTCCTCGCCACGGATAACATGTGAGATATTCATCAAATGGTCGTCCACAATGTTGGCAAGATGGTATGTTGGCAACTCGTCGGCCGACTTGTAGAGTACCTTATCGTCGAGGATAGAGGAGTCAATAACAACCTCGCCACGGATAATATCGTTTACCACTACCTTTTCACCAGGTTCAACCTTGAAACGGACCACATACTGATGCCCGGACTCGATAAGCGCACTTACCTCGTCGGCCGACATGGCCAATGAGTTGCGCATTGAGAGACGGGTTGATGCATCGTACTGGAAATTATCTACCTCGGCACGCTTTGCCTCCAGCTCCTCGGGGGTATCGAATGCTATATATGCCTTGCCGCTGTCGAGCAGAACCTGAACATACTTCTTGTATATCTCGCGACGCTCCGACTGACGGTATGGGCCATACTCTCCACCAAAAGAGACACCCTCGTCGAACTTGATTCCAAGCCAACGGAATGACTCAAGGATATACTCCTCGGCTCCCGGAACAAAACGGTTGGAATCGGTATCTTCTATGCGGAAAACAAGTTCACCACCATGTTGGCGGGCAAACAAGTAGTTGTATAATGCAGTTCTGACGCCACCGATATGCAATGGGCCGGTGGGGCTTGGTGCAAAGCGCACTCTTACTTTTCTGTCACTCATAATTCTATTTTTTTATTTCGCTGTGCTGGTCGCACATCACTAATTTACACCAATGGCATTGCAGTATAAACGCAATTACCCTAAAATAGTATTTATCACTATGCAAAAATAGTACATCTAAAGTTTTTTAACAAAATAAATGCCTACTTTTTAAGACATGCAGAATGTTTGCCCGGTGTTTTGCACAAGAAATGGGTACAAATGGTTGGGGTTACCTATTTTTTTCATACATTTGAAGATTGAACAAAGAACTCTATCCCATGAAAAAGAAAATTGAAAAGATATTCGGCCGTTATACAAGGATTTTCTTGCAGCTGTGCCTTGTTGCCGCATGCGTAGGAACTATCGTATATTTTATGCCACGAGGCAAATATAAAAGCCACAGTTTTGAGCTGGGCAAGGCTTGGGAACACGAGCAGATAATCGCCGACTTCGACTTTGTTGTAAAGAAAAGCGACAAACAGATTGCCGAAGAGAAGGACAGCATAAGGAAGCACTTCAGACCATATTTCAAGTATGACGAAAAGCTGAACGGAAGCGATTTTGGGAAAGCGCTTCCACAGAGTATCATAAAGGAGTATGTGAAGCGAATGAATTCGCTATACAAGGATGGTATCATATCAGAAAACGATGCCAAAATGCTGAGAAACAACAATATCGATGAGATTAGGTTCATATATGCTGGAGATACTATCATAAAGGACGCACGTATTCTTATGACAACATCAGAAGCTTATGAGACACTACTGAGTGCCGACACAATCCTATCGCACGAGGCTGCAGAATACCTGAACCTTAAGAGCTATATAAGACCGAACTACCAATGTGACACAACGCTGACAGCCAGCGAACTCGAGCGCCGCCTGAGCAACCTTGAAACACGACTTGGGGTTGTAATTAAAGGACAAAGAATTATAAACAAGGGAGACGTCATTGAGAAGAAAGAATACAGGACACTTGAGGTCTATTATGCCCAGCTGCAGGAGATGACCAAAGGCAAGGACAACAAACTGAATGTATTCATGGGACAGGTTATATTTATAATTCTGTGCATGCTGTCGCTGTTTGTCTATATATATATGTACCGCAGGGATATTGCCGAGAACAGTAACAAATTCACATTCACATTCCTTTCGGTAAGCGTTTTCCCCGTAATTGTGGGCATAATAACAAGCAGCGGAGAGTTCAGTGTATTCATGCTGCCGTATGCTATGGTGCCGATGATGTTATGCCTCTTCATTGACCACAGCATTGCATTCATAACCCATTGTGCAACAATAATGATGTGCTCAATAATGCTTGGCTCGCCATACGAGTTTGTCATGCTGCAGTTCATTGCCGGATATAGCGCCATATTGAGCTTGAAGGAGTTGTCGTCAAGATCCCAGATGTTCAGGTGCGTAATCATAATATTGCTAACCTACGCAATATCGTACATGTGCTACGAACTTATAATTGAGTCCAGTTTATCAAAGATGAAGCTCAACATGTATAAATACTTTGCCATAAGTTCGCTTCTTATGTTGCTGGTATACCCCATAATGTTCATTGTAGAGAAGGCTTTCGGATTTGTCTCAAATGTGACACTGATTGAGTTGTCTAACCTGAACTGTTCTTTACTGCACAGGATGTCACAGGAGGCTCCGGGAACATTCCAGCACTCAATGCAGGTGGGCAACCTTGCAGCCGAGGCTGCGCGCGCATTGGGAGCAAACAGCCTTGAGGTGAGAACCGGCGCCCTGTACCACGACATTGGCAAATTGGGGGCTCCTATATACTTTACCGAGAACCAGAACGGTGGTATAAACCCACACGACAAACACCAGCCCGAAGAGAGCGCCACTATTATAATAAAGCATGTTACAGATGGACTTGCAATTGCCGAACGAGAACACCTGCCAAAGAAAATAAAGGAGTTCATAGCAACACACCATGGCGTGTCCAAGACCGGTTATTTCTATATAACATACAAGAACAACCACCCCGACGAGGAGGTTGACGAGGCACATTTCACATATCCCGGCCCACGCCCGACCACAAAGGAGCAGGCCATACTCATGATGGCCGACTGCGTTGAAGCTGCCTCACACAGCCTCAAGGAGTATTCAGAGAATGCCATTGACGCTCTCGTTGACAAGATTATTGACGCAAAAGTTGCCGATAAGGAGCTGATGATGAGCCCATTGACATTCCAGGATATCAACACAGTCAAAGATATATTCAAGAAACGTCTCAAGGCTATATATCACTCGCGTATAAGCTACCCCGACGAAAAGAAAAAACAGAAAGCATGAGCAGGCTTATAAGATATATTTGGGAAAAGCGACTGCTGAAAGGCGCAGAACTGCACACACAGAGTGGTAGTCCGTTGCGCATATTGGATTTTGGGAACTGCAACGAAGAGGGGAATGTTTCTTACAATGCGAAAATAGAGGTTGATGGGGTCACATGGGCCGGCAGCGTAATATTGGGCAACGACAAAGAGGCTGAAGCTACAGAGCTGAACACCATACTGCAGGTTCTATTGGAAGATAACAGCAACGAGCGCTACACAACAGGCGATATCATCCACAGGCTGTGCCTGAATATGCCGCCTATGCTCATAAAGGAGTTTACAGAGGTTATAGAGCAGCATACATCACGTTTCCAATGCGCCGAGGCCGTTTTACAGACGAGCAGCACAAACATTCAGGGAATTTTGTCGCGCATGCTTGTAGAGAAGCTCGACGAAAAGGCGGCCATTATTGAAAGAATATACAGCGCATGCAACAAGAATTGGGAGGAGACGCTTTTCAAGACATTCATACGCAGTTTCGGGTTCGGAATACAGAGCAAGGAGTTTGAAGAGTATGCCAACATTCTGGACATGCAGGCACTTGGCAAACACCGTGACAATCTGCTGCAGATCGAGGCTGTTTTCATTGGCCAGGCAGGATTGCTTGAACCGGAGAGCATTCCACACTATTACAGGGATAATGCAATGTCTAACAGTTACTACATGGAGCTTGTACGTGAATACAGATTCCTGACAACAAAGTTCGGCCTTAAAAGCATTGGACACGAGACATGGAACAGCGGACGAATAACTCCACACCTGCGCATTGCAAGGCTTGCAGCAATATACCACAGCCAAAAGTTCAGTTTGGCAAACATAGCTTCGTGCGCAACAACCAAAGAGCTACATGATATAATATGTACATGCACGCAAGGTTACTGGTACAATCACAGTTGTTTTGGTGGCACAGAGAACTATGGCAACGACAGACTCAAGCCACGCCAAGCCGACGTACTGATAATCAATGCAATAGCACCGGTATTGTATGTATATGGCAAACACCGCAGCGACAGCCGGTTGTGCGAAAGAGCCGAGGAGTTGCTATACTCCCTGAAACCCGAGGATAACAGTATTATAAAAAGATGGAGAGAACAGGGCTTTGAACCACAATGCGCTGCTGACACACAGGCTTTGTTGCAGATATGGCGCAGATATTGCCAAGCAAACAACTGCGCGGAGTGCCCGCTTGCATTCTACCATATACAGGAAAGACTAGGAGCTGTTATAGACAGATGAAAATACGGCTATAGACCAAGCCGGATATACAACAGCCAACGACACATTATTATATAAAAAAAGTTCTGCGATTATAATCGCAGAACTTTTTATTGCATTATGCTGTAGTTACTTCTTTCTGTTCAACATTGAGTATGCAACAGGAGCTGCAATGAACAATGAAGAAAGTGTACCGAAGACAACACCCAGAATCATAGCGAATGAGAAGCTACGGATACTGTCGCCACCAAGGATAAAGATACACAACAATACAACAAGTGTACTTACCGATGTATTGATTGTACGTGCAAGTGTTGTGTTCAAAGATTCGTTGAACAAGCTGAACTTGTCGCGCTTTGGATACAAGTGGTTGAACTCCCGTACACGGTCGAAGATAACCACCTTGTCGTTGATTTAGTAACCGATAGCTGTAAGAATAGCACCGATGAATGTCTGGTCTATTTCGAGAGACATTGGCAATACGCCATACAACAGTGAGTAGCAGCCAATAATCATGAGCACGTCGATACCGAGCGCAAAGATTGAACCGATACTATAAGCCACGTTGCGGAAACGTACAAGGATGTAGATGAAGATTGCAATGAGCGCAAGTATCACAGATACGATAGCACCGTTACGGATATCCTCGGCCATGCTTGGACCAACCTTCTGTGAACTGATGATTGAACCACCCTCGCGGTTCTCATAGTCACGGAATGTATCGATTGTAAGATCCTTACTCAAGAGACCGCCCTCCATGAATGAGTTGTAGAGGAACTCTGTAATCTGATCGTCAACCTCCTTTTCAGAGTTCTCAATCATATAGTTGGTTGTCACACGGATAGTGCGGCCATCTGTACCAAGAGCGATTGCCTGAACATTGTCCTCGGTAATCTTCTCCTTCAACAGAGCACGTACAGTCTCGGGCTCAACCTCCTTCTCGAACTGAACCACAAAGTTACGTCCACCGGTGAAATCGATGCTCTGGCTCAAACCACGGAACACGAACGAAGCAACCATGATAACTGCCAAGGCTGCGAATACAACACCAGTCTTCTTTGCTGTACCCATAAAGTTTACCTTAGTATTCTTCATGAGGTTGCGAGAGAATTTGGTTGTGAATGTAAGGTTCTGCCATTTGCCCTTATTCATGAAACGCTCATATACAACACGTGTCACGAAAACTGCTGTAAAGAATGAACAGAGAAGACCGATAATCAATGTGGTTGCGAAGCCCTTGATAGGACCTGTACCGAAGTTGAACAGAATGATACCTGTTATGATAGATGTAAAGTTAGAGTCGAAGATTGCAGAGAATGCATTCTTGTAACCGTCGGACAATGCAAGACGAACCGCCTTACCGGCTGCAAGTTCCTCCTTGGCACGCTCGTAGATGAGCACGTTCGCGTCAACCGCCATACCAAGTGTAAGTACGATACCGGCAATACCAGACATTGTCAAAGCAGCCTGGAATGAAGCGAGGACACCAAGTGTAAAGAAGAGGTTGAGCAACAGAGCCATGTTGGCAACACAACCTGGAATTACACCGTATATCGCGCACATGTATATCATAAGGAGTACAAATGCAACGATGAATGAGATAAGACCCTGCTCAATTGACTTCTGACCGAGAGAAGGACCAACAACCTCCTCCTGTACAATGCGTACGGGGGCGGCCATCTTACCTGAACGTAGCACGTTAGCCAAGTCCTGAGTTGCCTCGATAGTGAAGTTACCGGTAATCTGTGAACGTCCGCCAGGGATTTCACCCTCTACGCGTGGTGCGCTGTATACGTAACCATCGAGTACGATAGCGATTGCACGGCCAACATTCTTCTTTGTAAGGGCAGCCCACTGTTTTGAACCCTCAACGTTCATCTGCATGTCAACACATGGGTTGTTGCGCTGGTCGAACGCAGCCGACGCGTCAGCAATAACCTCACCTGCAACAGCAGCTTCGCCGGCACGGTTGGTAACACGGATTGCATTGAGTTCAAAGTAAGTTCTTGTTGAATCGTATTCGTTAGCCTCAACGCTCCACATGAAACGCAAGTCTCTTGGAAGAAGCATCTTGGCGTCTGCGCTCTCAAGCATGCGTGCTACGGCTGCTGTATCGTTGTAGTGAACACCGGCAACTGTACAAAGTGAACCGGGAACACCAACCAAGCGTGACAACAGAGGATTGATGCTTGTTGTGTCAAGAGCAGCAATCTTCTTGTCGATAGCCTCGATAGCAGGCATGATTTCTCTCTGGATCTCATCTGAGTTGTATGTCTCCCAGAACTCGAGGTTCGCAGAACCCTGCAACAATTTACGTACACGGTCGGGCTCCTTGATACCAGGAAGCTCAATCATAATACGGCCCATACCACCCTCAATTTTCTGGATGTTTGGCTGAACTACACCAAAACGGTCAATACGTGAACGCAATACATTCTCTGAATTGTCAACCGCAGCCTTGATTTCGTCACGCAATACAGCCTCAACCTCCTCGTCGGTGCTGTTCTGTGTTATTCTGTCCTTCAATGCATAGGTAGCGAAGATTGAAGACAACTTGTTTCCCGGAGCAACCTTGCGGTACTCGTTGATGAAAGCTGTCAGGAAGTCACCACCGTCGGCTGTAGCCACAGCAGCATTTTCCATTGCTGTCTTGAACATAGCATCCTCCTTGTTACCGGCCAAAGCCTTGACAATATCGGGTACCGATACCTCCATGATTACAAACATACCGCCCTTAAGGTCCAAACCAAGGCCGATTTCCAACTCTCTGCACTCTTTCAAAGAATAGATTCCGAGCCAAACATCCTGGTTCTGCATAGAATCCATGTAGTGCTTGCTGCCCAATGGGTGTTCATCGGCCTTACTTGCATGATAGCCAGTAACAACTGAGAACGACAGGTAGAACAAGCACACCAATGTAAGCAGTGCTGCAAATACTTTTACAAATCCTTTGTTCTGCATTTTGATTAAATTTTATTGTGATTTATTCTGTTCCTTTTATCAAAATCGCGCAAATATAGTGCTTTTTTCTCAAATTTTCATTCATTTTGTCATTTTTCTTTTGTTATATAATATAATAGGCCAATAAAAAGGAAAAAAGGAACGTGCCGCACGTTCCTTTAAGCTTAGTATAAACCAATCGTTTAATTTGGAAACAAAAACGGAATCTCACTTTGACGAGGCGTCAAAGAGCTGTTTTTTCTCCTCATCGGTCAACGAGGCATATCCACCCTTCTTTATCTTTTCGAGAATTTTATCTATCTGGGCCTCGGTTGCCTTTTTGCGCGCATTGTATTCGTAATCGGAACTGCGTCCAGTCTTTGTATAGGTAAATTTTGTTTTCTTTTTTCGCACCCATGTCTTTTTGTCAAAAAGCGCCGAAACCCAATCTATAGGCTTGTTGACCAACAATGTAAGATCCACACCCTTTCCAAGCATGAATGCCATGAGCCAACCCGAAAAGGCACCACCGATATGCGCAAAGTTACCGCCCGCATTGTTGCCGGAAAGCATGAACACGGAAATTGCAACTGTAACCAACGCAAAGGTCGACAGTTTTATACTGCCTATAAAAAGCATATTTACACGATACTGGGGTGCGCGCAATGCCGTAGCCACAACAATGGCAAGCACCGACGCCGACGCACCAACAAGATATGAAGTCGAGACATACGGTGCAAAATAGGGGAATGCATTATAGGCCAGCACAAATGTAACACCACCGAATATTCCACCCAGAATGTACATGCCGACAAAATGCCTCAAAGAGTAAAACTCGAGAAAAAGACGACCAAAGAAATAAAGGGCGAACATATTCCACAGGATATGCATGAAATGCTCGTGCAGAAACATATACGTGAGCATTGTCCATGGGCGCACCATCAACGTTGTCAACGACGATGGGAGTTCAAGTATACGCGTTGCATTCCCGGCAATGTCAGCGGCATTGAACAATACCGAAAAAACACCGATTAAAACGACAAAAATATAGACTGCAATGTTTATATAAATAAACCTCATCACCATATTTGCAGCCTTATAGCGCTGAAAGACATCATTAAACATACGGGCCTCCTATCTTTCTTTTTCCACGCCAATAGAATATTAACAGAAAACCGAAAAGCATACCTCCCAAATTGGCAAAATGAGCGATTCCATAGGCAGTTCCGG
>JAFZFM010000162.1 GCA_017555865.1 Bacteroidaceae bacterium | reverse complement strand
TGAGTATAACTGGGACCCCATTACTATTGAGGATCATCTTAAAGGAAAGTCTGCCTCTTTCTATGAGGACAAGTATTTGAAAGTACTTGCATCACCAGGTTGTATCTATGGAGAGAACCAGACCGGTTCATTGGACACTCCATACCGTATTGACGGCCACCGTCTGCGCATGCCTATCCATGATAACGACAGCGGCAACGACAAGTTGTACAAGATCACCTATTTTGCATCACCCGACGGTTCATACAACATGGAGGATGCAGCAAAGCTTGAGGAGCAGAGAAACAAGATTCTTGAGGAGGCTGCAAGAAAGACAAAGAACGTGAACCTTATTGTTGTGGTTGACGGAACAAAATCAATGGAGGATCACTTTGCAGCTCTTCAGCCGGCAATCATTGATGCCTGCAAACGTTATGTGAGCGACAAGTATAAGTTGAGACTTGGTTTGGTCATTTATCGTGACTATGCAGAGAAGCAATACCTTGTGGAACGTTTTCCCCTAACAGAAATTACTGATGCTCGCCTTACTGACAAATTTGCAACTGGAGGTGATTATGGTATCAATAGTTCGCCTGGTGACGACTTCTCCGAGGCTTTGTATGTAGGTCTTGATGCCGCTCTTGACACAGAGAAGATGCGATACACAAAAGAAGAGAGTAATCTTATTATCGTAGTCGGTGACTGTGGTAACCGTTGGGATGACGCACGCGACCCAGACCTCGACGTAATCAAGAAGAAGATGCTTGAGAACAATGTCAACCTCATCAGTTTCCAGGTACACAATCAGGAGAGGGACGGTATTGATGCATGGCTTGACTTCAACCTCCAGATGAGCGATATTATCTTGAGTAACGTAGAGAACAAGTATTCCGAGACAGGACAGAGCGGTGAGTTTGTCGAGTCGACTGACGGTAACGGCTATGACTTTAAAGTAACAGAAGGTAGTGCATACTACGTTGCATCAATACGTAGCCCACAGCAGGGTGAGTCAATGCATGTTGAGGAACTCAAGAACCTGATTGCACAGAATGTGGAAATCTTCTCAAGCGCTATTGGCCAGCAACTCAACGCCCTTGTAAATGGTTATAAGGTGAGCAGGGATTCCTCTTCAGTAGGTAGCCAGCGTTTTGATGAGAACTTCCTCAAGGGTAAGCTTGGTGGCGCACGCTTTGAGATTCTGCGAGCGGCAAGTACGCTATGCGCGCTCTCGGGCTATACATTGAAGAACGACCCTGAATCGGGTGCCGATTTCTACAAGCCTGTCATCTTCATTGAAAAGGCAGAGTTCGAGAAGATGCTCAGCCAATTCCGTAAGGTTTACGAAGCAACACGTGGTGCCGATGTACGTGAGGCTTATATCGGTGCCATGAAGCAGTTGCTTCACAGCATGGTTCCTGATATGACCCCTGAGGAGATGAACAAACAAGGAAATGCTTATATCCTGGGCCTTATCAAGGGTCTGAACGTATCTACCCAGGCACTAAAGAGCGATGTGTCACTTGAGGATATCGGCGACCCCAATGTAGTAAAGCAGAATGAGTTTGCAAGAATTGTAAAGACATTCAATGCCAAGTTTGAGGCTCTTGACCAAATATACAAGTCAAGCTATGACTATATTTTCACAGCCAACAACCAGACGTATTACTGGATTCCACTTGAGGAATTGCCATAAAAAAAGGATATCATATGAAGAAATTATTTGAAATAAAGAACTTGCGCTGCTCTTATGACAAGAAATATGTCGAGGGCAAGTCAAAAGTTGTTCTTGAGATAAATGATCTTGTAATTCCACGTGGCAAGAAAATATTCATTGTAGGTGAATCGGGTGTGGGTAAGAGTACTATCCTTGAGACACTTGGCTTGATGAACAACACGATCGTACCGGATGACAATGCAACATTCCGTTTCTTTGACAAGGATGAGAATCCAAAGGACTTGGCAATGTTATGGTATGCCAACAGTGACAAGAAGCTATCAGACTTCCGACTAAAGAACTACAGCTTCATTTTCCAGAGCACTAACATGATGCATAACTTCACTGCATACGAGAATGTTACCTTTACACGAATGTTGCAGGGATTCACAAAGTTCTCATGTTTCCGCCGTGCACGAAAGTTGCTTGATGACCTTGGACTGGAACACGTGGATGAGGCACGTATGGCACATGAGTTATCAGGTGGTCAGCAACAACGTCTGGCATTTGCCCGTGCTATACTACCCGACTTCTCGGTGCTGTTCGGTGACGAACCTACCGGAAACCTTGACGGCGTGAACGCCGTCAAGGTCATGGAAATTCTGTCAAAGAAGATGACAGAGCTTGATGAGGCATCTGCCATTATTGTAACACACGACATGCATCTTGCTGTTACTTTTGCCGATGTCATCATCAAAATCAGAAAGCAGGTACGTGACAAGAAGAACCCTAACGATGAGGATATTACATATGGTGTTATTGATGAGTCATGTGTATTTACACCTCACAACGAGGACTTTGACGGTTGGACAAACGGAAGCAGCATTTTCCCGACCGACGCCTTCGAGGATTTCTTGCGTAGGAAATGAGAATAAATTGTTGAAATTGATTACAGTATGGTAAAAGAATATCTAAAATTATTGGCACAACGCGAGAGTAAGGTAGTGCTTGGAAAGTACTACTCCAACATGTGGATTCTCGCTATTGTGTTCATAGCGACATTTGTATCCATTGCTTTCAGTAATGGAAGTATGATATATCTCGAGGAGAAGATGAATGACCCATTCACGAACTGGGTCGACATTCCAAGAGATAATGACAACGATAACTTCGAGGACTTCAAGTCTGTACTGGAAAAAAAGGAGATTTGCGACAAGTATTCTATAAAGCGTGTTCAGTATGACAACTACCTGTCGTTGAATATCTTTAACCAAGAGTGCAGCACCACACACTATCTGCGCTGTCGTTATTTCGGTGATATGGATTCAACAGATATTGTCAATGCCATCTTTACAGATGACAATATTGTCAATGGTTGCCGTATCGACCGTAATTTCCAGACCAAGAACTCGTTAGGCGTAATTATGACACTCGACGCAATCCAGCGTCTGGGTTACTCAGCAGACAGCCTGCCAACTTTCATAAACTATTGCGCAGCAAATAAGGATGCAGACAAGAGATTTGGCATTGAATTATACCATGAAAAGTATATACCGATGCCTCTGCCTGTATTGGCAGTCGTGAAGAGATTGCCTTCGAACTTGGATTTCATTGCATCGAGCCGTCTGTTCTATGACATTTCAAAT
>JAFZFM010000161.1 GCA_017555865.1 Bacteroidaceae bacterium | reverse complement strand
TCCATTGACTTTAGCCCCTACGGGCGTCGACCTTCGGTTCACATCCAGTTATTGACTTTGGCCCCTTCGGGCGTCGACCGCTGGTTCGCTGCGCTCATCGAAAACCTCTTTAATTTTTACATTAAGGAATGGTCAGGATGAAACTCGCGAATAATGTCAACATTGGGTCAACTGCTATATTATCGCTTTTATTGGATAATAAAGTCTGATTTCAAACCTTATAAAGCTACTGTTAAAACACGCTTTATCGCTTAAATTACAAAATAGTTTCCAGTATGTTTTCATAAATTCCAACTATCGTATAATTTTACAGCGACAATGAAACAAACCTCCTTGACGGATGTTTGTATAATACTTGGTATATATAGAGTAAAAAATGCAATTATGAAAATATCAGAGATTAAAGGAAGGGAAATTCTGGACTCGCGTGGAAATCCCACGATAGAGGCCGAGGTGATACTGGAAAATGGTGTAGTAGGGCGTGCCTCGGTTCCGTCGGGAGCTTCTACCGGTGAGAACGAGGCCCTGGAGTTGCGCGATGGAGATAAACATCGCTATAATGGCAATGGAGTGTCAAAAGCCGTTGCCAATATCAACGAACGCATAGCGCCGTTATTGCGAGGATGTAACGTGTATGACCAACGCAACCTGGATAGCATGATGCTTGAACTTGATGGCACACCCACCAAATGCAATCTTGGTGCCAATGCCATATTGGGAGTCTCGTTGGCTATTGCAAAGGCTGCTGCCATGGCATGTGGTATGCCGCTATATCGTTATATAGGTGGTGTCAATGCCCATGTGTTGCCAGTTCCAATGATGAACCTGCTTAATGGCGGTCGTCACTCCGATGCGCCGGTTGCATTCCAAGAGTTTATGATACGTCCCATTGGTGCCGCCAGCATACGTCAGGCTGTGCAGATGGGTGCAGAAGTCTTTTGTGCATTGAAAAGTGTGCTCAAGAAAAAGGGTTATAGCACCGGTGTTGGCGATGAGGGTGGTTTTGCTCCGTCACTCAAAGGTTCCGAAGAGGCTTTGGAAGTTCTTGTTCAGGCTATTGAGGCTGCAGGTTATATCCCGGGAACAGACATTACATTGGCTCTCGATTGTGCAGCCTCCGAGTACCATCGTAATGGTGTGTACGACTATACACTTTTTGAAGGTCCTAGGGGAAATAAGCGTACATCCGAGGAACAGGTTGATTACCTGGAACATCTCATAGATACATATCCTATTGACTCCATTGAAGATGGCATGGGAGAGAATGACTGGGAAGGATGGGCTATGCTTACCCAACGCATTGGCTGCCGTTGTCAGCTTGTGGGTGATGACCTTTTTGTAACCAATGTAAAGTACCTTAAAAAAGGTATAGAACAGAATTGTGCCAATAGTGTGCTGGTGAAGGTCAACCAGATAGGAACACTTACCGAAACTCTTGATACCATTGAATTGGCACGTCGTAACGGTTATACAACTATCATAAGCCACCGTTCGGGCGAAACCGAAGATACTACAATTGCCGATATTGCCGTAGCAGTGAATGCCGGACAGATAAAGACCGGTTCAATGAGCCGTAGTGACCGTACAGCCAAGTATAATCAGCTAATTCGTATTGAAGAGGAGTTGCGGAGCACAACACGTTATGGGGTGTAATAGCCGTACCGCTTTGAATAATTTTTGCTCTCTTTACTTTCATAGTCTCTACCAAGTGTATCAAGATCTTGAAGTAAAGAGAGCAATTGTTTTATGAGTATTTGTATATATTCTCGAATATAGCTTCGCTCGCTGTAAAAAATATTGAAGCAAGCTTCATATTTCTCGCTCGCTTATCGCTATATTTGCACTTGGTAATGCTTATACTGCGTATTGTTTTTAACCATAATATTATTGAAGTATGAAACTGTTGAATAGTTTGCTCTGCTGTGGAATGCTGTTGTTGGCAGCATCCTGTGGAAATGCCGGTGAGGCAGAAAAGGTGTCGTCGCCATGTGACAACTGTGAAAAGGCTGCTGCCGGAACATGTGATGGCAATGGAGAGTGTAAGGTGGTTGCGACTAACCCTGTAATTGAGAATATAATGTCGCGCCGCAGTATACGTAAGTATAAGGATATGACTGTAGACCGCAAGACAATGTCAAAGATTCTGGAGTGTGGCATTAACGCTCCCAATGGTCAGAACAAACAGTCGTGGGAGGTTCGTGTTGTGGATTCTCCTGCAATAATGGATGAAATCAAGGCTGCAATGGCGGCTACCGGTGTGTCTATGGCTGCTGACTGTTTCCGTGGTGCGCCGGTTATGGTTTTCATTGCACGTGACAACAGTTATGATTTCTCAACAATTGATTGCGGCTTGCTTGCCGAGAATATGGTACTTGCTGCCAACTCGCTTGGTGTTGGCAGTATATGCCTTGGCAGTCCTGTTCGTTTTATTAATGACAGCCCCATGCGCGATGAGGTGCTCACAAAACTTGCATTCAGCCCCGGTTATGAGCTCTGCCTGTGTGTGGGCTTCGGTTATGCCGATGAGGCTCCTGCTGCAAAACCACGCAATTTTGATAAGGTGAAGTTTGTCGATTGACGTTGTTTATATTGTATATGTGGGTGGTCCAAAAGTAAATGGGCCACCCATTTTTGTTTTGAGATTGAATAAAAAGAGCTTTTTTAGTCAACCTTATTTTTATGGCATTTGTTGCCGATAATTTTGTTTTGACCAATTAAGTCATTGCATGTAAGTGATTTTTAGGAAACTTTTACTATCTTCGCCCAATAACGATTTGAGAACAAGAATGGCCTTCTATCTTTACAGGCTTTAAAAAACAATTTATTATGAAACGCGATAGAAGTATTTTTCAGCTTATTGAGGCGGAGCATCGCCGTCAGCTAAAGGGTATTGAACTTATAGCATCGGAGAACTTTGTAAGTAACGAGGTGTTGCAGGCAATGGGTTCGGTGTTGACAAATAAATATGCCGAGGGTTATCCCGGCAAACGCTATTATGGTGGTTGTGAGGTGGTGGATATTGTTGAGGATATTGCACGCGAGCGTCTGAAAGAGCTTTATGACGCAGAGTGGGTGAATGTTCAGCCACACTCTGGGGCACAGGCCAATGCGGCTGTGTTTCTGGCAGTCCTTAATCCCGGTGACAAGTTCATGGGGTTAAACCTTGCCCATGGTGGTCACCTTTCGCATGGTTCGGCAGTGAATACATCGGGGCTTATATACACTCCATGTGAATATAACCTGAATCCTGAGACCGGACGTGTTGATTACGACCAGATGGAGGAGATTGCACAGCGTGAAAAGCCCAAGATGATTATTGGTGGCGGTTCGGCTTACTCAAGAGAGTGGGACTACAAGCGCATGCGTGATATTGCCGATAAAGTAGGTGCTATACTTATGGTGGATATGGCTCATCCGGCAGGTATCATTGCTGCAGGGCTGCTCGAGAATCCTGTAAAGTATGCCCATATTGTGACTTCTACCACACACAAAACCTTGCGTGGTCCACGTGGCGGTGTTATTATTCTGGGTAAGGACTTTCCCAATCCATGGGGCAAGACAACACCAAAGGGCGAGATAAAAATGATGTCTCAGTTGCTCGATTCGGCAGTATTCCCTGGTGTTCAGGGTGGTCCTCTCGAACATGTGATAGCGGCCAAGGCTGTTGCCTTTGGCGAGGCTCTGCAACCCGAATTCAAGGAGTATCAGGCACAGGTGAAATTGAACGCAGCAGTTCTTGCGCAGGAGCTTATGGATCGCGGTTTCGGTATTGTTTCGGGCGGAACAGACAATCACTCTATGCTTGTTGATTTGCGTGGCAAATATCCCGACCTTACAGGTAAGGTAGCCGAAAAGGCTCTGGTTGCTGCCGATATCACAGCCAACAAGAATATGGTTCCTTTTGATACACGAAGTGCGTTCCAGACATCGGGTATAAGACTTGGAACACCAGCCATTACAACCCGTGGTGTAAAAGAGGATATGATGCCTTTTATTGCAGAACTTATAGAGACTGTACTCAATGCTCCCGAAGATGAAAAGGTGTTAGCAGCGGTGCGTAGCAAGGTAAATGAGACAATGGCGGAATTCCCGTTGTTTGCATATTGATGAGTTTCCAAATACATAAAAAGTGGCAAGGTTTCCATTGCCACTTTTTATGTATTTAAAAGATCATGCCAACCGAGAAGCTAAGTACGCTGTCGCGGCGGCTGCTCTTGTATTTGTTGCCTGTTTTTCTGGAAATTATGTACCTGCTTGCGTCGCTGAGTCCAAGGTCATAGGCAAAATCGAAAAAGACCTTGTCTATTTTTACTCCAAGACCAAATTCCCAATAGTAGACTTTCTTGCATATTACCTCTTCGAGAGAGTCGTCGTTGAAATGCTTGAACTCTTGATTGGTGCGCGATGTGAATATGAATTTTGTTCTTGGGCCGGTGAACATACTCATACCGAACTTCTTTTGCGAGACAAAGTCGTAACCCAAAAGTATTGGAATCTGTAGGCTATATGTCTTCAGGTTATATTCTGTACTATTGGGTGTAATCTCCTCGTTGCCTTCCTTTGGTGTATCCTTGAAGTCAAAACTGTGTCTTGTGACACCTAACATGGCTTCGGTCTGCAGGTATAGGCGCTTATACGTCACACGCAGGAACGGAGTTACGGTGTAGCCTATCTTGTTGCTGTGAATGCAGTCACTGTCGAAAGTGTAGCCGTTGATATTGAATTCGGGGTCATTGTATGTGAGTGCATGAAAACCGGCCTTGAGTCCAATGTTGAATTCATGGTTCTTCTCCTTGTTCTGTGCAACTGCACTCAAGGATAATATAGCGAACAGCAAAGCAAGGCTGCAAACTCTCATTTCTTCTCTTTTTTTACACTCCAGCCGAATTTGCCTATAAAGTCTCCCAAGTGGAAGTATTTTCCATGAGTATATACAAGCGGGTCGGCTGCTGCAAGGTTCCATTCTCCTGTTTCGGGGTTCAGGTAGCGGTCGTCGGCTTGTACATTTACAACCTCGGCAAGAAACATATCGTGCGAGCCGAGTGGGATTATCTGTTTGACCTTACATTCAATGCTAAGTGGAGATTCCATGATTATCGGGGCCTTGACTTTGTGGGATGGACCGTATGTGAGACCTGTCTCCATGGCCTTGTCGTAATCCTTGCCCGAACGCACTCCGCACCAGTCGGTGGCATGCGCCATGTCTGCAGTGGTGAGGTTTATTACAAACTCGCCACTCTCCTTTATAATTGGATATGAATGTCTTTCGGGACGCACCGATATATAGCACATTGCGGGGTTGGTACATGTTGTTCCAACCCATGATACGGTGAGCATGTTATACTCCTCGGGTGTGCTGCCGCATGTTATGAGCACAGCGGGCAATGGGTAAATCATTGTCCCTGGCTTCCAGTCCATCTTCATGTCAGAGAAGTTTAATGTCGTCCAATGTAACCTCCTTTTCACAGTAACGGCACTTCAGGGTGTGGGTTTCGCGGTTTGCTACAGTGAAGTGGGTTGCCATAGGCTCGTTGTTGGTTATGCAGTTGAGGTTGTTGCACTTAATGAGATTGTGTATCTCATCGGGCATTTTGACCTCGCGCTTTTCAATAACATTGTAGTCGCGTATAGTGTTCAGCACAACGTTTGGTGCAACTAGTGAAATCTTGTTTATCTCGTCATCGGTGAAGAATCTTTCCGATATCTTGATAAGTCCTTTCTTGCCAAGCTTCTTGCTCTCAAGGTTGTGTCCTATTGTTACATTGCCGCTCATTCCGGCAATGTCGAGCAGGTTTACAACGGCAAACAGCTTGTCGGCTGGTATGTGGTCTATTACTGTTCCATTGCGCAGCGCCGAAACCTGCATGGCATGTAGTTTATTTTCGTTCATGGTGTGTTGTTCTTTAGATTGTTATACCAAGTACATCGCAAATTATTGCTTCGCGAACGTATAGACCGTTCTGTGCTTGCTGGAAATAGTATGCTTTTGGATTGTCGTCCACATCCTGGGCAATCTCATTCACACGTGGCAGCGGGTGGAGTATGCGCAGGTTCT